>JANTHT010000034.1 GCA_024762235.1 Sulfurospirillum sp. | reverse complement strand
ACAGCATCAAGATAGGCGCGAAACCCGGCAAACGTATCAGCGATCTGAAGATCGGCGGCAAACCGATCGATCTGAAAAAGATGTACAAAGTCTCTTCATGGGGCGGCAACCTGCAAAATGCGGGAGAAAATATCGAAACCAAAAAGATCCGGCCTGTCTATGAGATCGTCAGTGACTACATTCGCGAGAAAAAGGTGGTCGATATCTCGCCGGAGTCGAATGTCAAAGTGCTCGATTTCGGGTGTGGCTGTCCCAAAAAGGGTGGTGCGTGTTAAGAGCCTGTCTGCCTGATGACGCTTCCTCTGTGAAGCGTCTGGCTTTCAGGGGCTATCGTCGATTGTGCGCGTAAAGGAAAACTATGCGATATCTTTTGATTCTCTTCTCGGTTACGTTTGCACTCTTCGGTATCGACGGTGAACATGTCTACAAAGAGAAGTGTGCCTCCTGTCATGCCGGTTACATACCGGTAGGCCTGCTGAAGGAGAATTTCGTCGAATATAACAATACAAAGCTCAATCTCAAAGCACCCACGCTCAATCAGCTCTCTTTTCGTCTCAAACAGCGCATCGGCGATCCAAACGGCGACCGTGAAATGCATCTGATGGAGATTACAGATTTTGTGACCGGGTATCTCTATCATCCGGACAAGGCGAAAAGTATCTGTATGGATGAGGTGATTGCAGCGTTCGATACGATGCCCTCCATGAAGGGGAAGATTACCGAAGAGGAGATCGAAGCGGTCACGGAGTATATCTATGATTTTGATCAGAAGGTCCATCCTCCCCAAAAGCCGAGATATACCGGTTTCGACGAGGCGTTGAAGCGGGCCAAACGAGAGGGGAAGATCATCATGATCAAAGCGACCAGCCCCTACTGCCACTACTGCAAACAGATGGACCGCGAAGTGTTGAGTGATCCGGAAGTGGTGGCGCTGCTGAACGAGGGGTTTCTCCCTGTGGAGGTCAATGTCTACGAAGGACCTCTGCCCATGGGGCTGAAATACCGGTTTACGCCGACACTCTTTTTTGTCGACAGCAGCAAAAAGGTACTGCTGAAAGTTCCCGGTGCACTCGGCAAAGAGGATTTTATCAAACTGTTGAAAGGGTTTAAACAATGAAATATCTACTTCTGTTGATGCTGGTTTTTTCCGGATTTTTGTATGGAGATACAGAGTTTGCCGATCCCAAACCCTCGATAGACAATCCGCGGAAATTTGTCTTCCCGATATCGGAAGGGAGTGATGAGGCGATCAATCATGTCCTCAGTTCCACCAACAATGTCATGAAGTTTTACGGACCGGAAAAGTGTGAAGTCTGTATCGTCTGCTACTCCAAAGGGATTAAGGCGCTGCAGAAAAACAGAAGCTTTTCCAGGCGGGTCAAGTCACTCATGACATATGACGTAGAGTTTATCGCCTGCGGCAATACGATGCGCACACTCAAGATCAAGAAGAGCGATCTGCTCGATGGTGTCGAAGTGGTGACCGCGGGGATCGTGGAGCTCATCGAGAGACAGCTCAGGGGCTGGATCTACATACGGCCGTAATCGACAAAAACCAAAAGAGAAAGGAAAAAGAATGAAAATCATCAAACTGATGGCAGTGCTGCTGATCGCAGTGGCGAGCCTGCATGCAAGTGCGGATATCATCGTATACACCGCTGACAACAGCAAAGGGAAGATCACCCCCAAAGTGATCGAAGAGGCTTTGAAAAAGAGCGGCTATGTCGTGCCGGTCAACCGGGACATGAACGGACCGTTCATGAAGCAGTTTCAAAAGAGCAGTTTCGAGACCTACAATCTGCTGATCGCCTACCATAAAAAGATTTCGATGGATCTGGTCCTCAAAAATGCCGATAGCGGTGTTTTTGTACCCTTTTCGATGGGCATCTGGCAAAAAAAGGGCGATAAAAGTTTCAGTGTCGCATTTCTGAGTGCCGATGCGATGCGCCGTATCGTCACCCGCAAGGGGGATGGAACAGAGGCACTTTTCGCCAAACTCGAAGCTGCGACACGCAAAGCGGTGGAGCATGCACTCCCCGGTGCTAAAGAGATCAAGCTTCCCGGCGAACGTGCCAAAGTCGACCATCCGCTTTTGACAAAGATTCTGGTAGAGAACGATCCGGAAGAGGCGGAAGACAACTTCGACGAAATCAAGATGACGATCGAAACAGGCCTTAAACCGATCGGTTTCATCCTTGCGAATCAAGTCGAATATGGCATGGAACTCGATGAAGCGGGTAACGAAGATTTTCTCTTTTACGACACCTTTTCACTCTGTAAGCTCAAAGTGATCTACAATATCGCCGCGGAACATCCTGAAGCGGGTGCGTTTGCCCCCTGTACGCTGGCGATGTATCAGAAAAAGGGAAGCGATCATACCGTCCTGGTATTTCCCAATGTCTACAACTGGATCGCGACACTCAACCTGAAGAAGAAGGAACTCAAAGCGCTGCTGCTCAAAGCGCAGAGCGATATGGAGGCACTGCTGAACTCACTCAACGAATAGTATTGCTAAACCTCCGTGCGGGGCAAAGCACAGAAGATATACGCCTCCGGTAAATTTTTTTTGCCGGCACGCCAACGGGCTGCCTCAGGGCAGCTCCTGTAATTTCTCCTGCCATAACGGTGTTTGTCGTTTTTTAGCATACGCCGTATCCTCTATCGTCAGAGGCGAATATTTCAACAGATTGTAAAGCATCTTCTCCAGTTCCAGAAACGCAGCGCTGCGATTTTGGGGATAGAGAAAGTATGTGCCACGGTGCCACTGCGGTTTGGGAAAGGATGCGGTGTGCAGCGTCAGACCCGACTTCCCGAAACCCGCGATCCATCTGCCCAGCAGCCGTATGCGTCCGGTGTGTTCGGGTGAACTGACGATCAGCACACTTTTGTAACCGTGCCGCAGCATGTAGTCACGGATGAAAAAGAGCTCTTCGGCCGTGTTGAAGATAACCCCGCGTGGGACATAGAGGATCTTCCCGGGCGGCAGACCGTGCCGGAGCAAAAAGGCGCGTTTGCTGAAAGAGGAGGGCGGTTTCAGTGCGGGATTGACGATGTCGCGACCCGTATAGAGAATTTTCCCACTTTTTGAGTATCCCTCTTCATAGAGTCTGAGCGCCTCTTTGATACGTCTGCCGTCTCCGCCACCCAGAGCGACGATCAGATCCGACTCTACCGGTTTTTCTCCGGCATCGACGAGATGTCCGAGGCTTAACAGGAGGATCAGTGCCAGCGTTGCCAGCGCGATGAAGACGATAAGGACTCTTTTAAACAATGTGCAGGTATTGGAGCGCCTGATAAGTTCCGGCCGAACAGATTGCGGCAAATACGCCTGCCAGCAGGTCATCTCCCATCACTCCGAGGCCCCCTTTGACTTCACGGTCGATTCTGCCGATGACGGAGGGTTTCCAGATGTCAAATATCCTGAAATAGATCACTGTGAAAATGATCTGCCACCAGTTTCCGGAACTCATGGAGAGCGCCAGCCATACACCTGCGACTTCGTCGATGACGATTTCGCTGGCGTCATGGATACCGCTTTGCGCCTCTTCGGCGTTGATCTCCCGGATCGCGATGAGTGTGAGAAGGATGGAAGCGAGAAAGAGCGTCGTAGGCGGGAAGTACCAGAGGATCGGCAGTGCCGCTACAGCGCCTGCAATCGTACCGAAAGTACCCGGTGCTTTGGGAAGCAGCCCGGTGTAGAAAAATGTCAGAAAGAGTTTTCGCATGATGGGCCTTAGGTGAGTGAAGCGGTCTGGTGCAACTTCATGATCTCCAGATAGAACTTCTCTTCTGTCATCTCTTCCAGAAGCCCTTCGCTGGGGAAGAAGTTGTTGTATTTCTGTATGATTTTCCGGAATCTTCTCGGGTAGAGTTGACTCAGTAAAATAGCGGAGATCTCTTTGCGCACCAATACAGCGGGCGGTATGACGCCGGCATTGAGCAGTTCGAGGATGAATTCGGAGTTGTAGGAGATGTGATGGTGGCTGCCGTGGGGACAAGTGCGCGTACTGACAAGTGTTCTGCAGACATTGCAGTAGACAAATTCGTTGCTGATTTCGATATCGATCTCCAGATCTTCGAAGTGGTCGAGAAAGGTTTTGGTGCCGCTCTTCTCATAGTAGAGCCCGATCCCGGCATGATTTTGTCCCACTGCCAGCGTGTTGCAGCCAAAATTTTGTGCGGCGATGGCATCCAGAATCAGGTTGTTGTAACCGGCGAAGATGTAGGTGTTCTCAAACGGCACGATCAGTACGCGGTTTGTCGGAAGAAAGTTGTCGACGAAATATTTGAGCACTTTATGGCGCAACTCGTAGGAGTAAGTATCTTTTTTGTAGGGTTTGAGAAGGAAGAGTACCAGAAGGTCGCTTCTCTCGAGCGTCATGCGGATGAAGCGCTCATGGCCGCGGTGGAGCGGTTTGCCGGAGATCATGATGGCGGAGACATTTTTCGCTTTGGTACGTTCGATCATCGTATGGATCGCGTTTTTGACATTTCGGACAGTGGTGCAGTCGACTTTGAACTCTCCGCTGACGGCATAGTGCCCCAGACGCTTGAAGGTCTCTTCCACACCGGGATGATCGGGGTCGGTAGTACCGAATATCTTCCGCACACGCGCCTCTCTGTCGATTTCGAAAACTTCGTCAACGGTGATGACGCCCAGATTCTGTCCATCGACGACAAGATAGAGGCGGTCGCCTTTTCTGGCATCCAGCAACACTTTTTCGTTACGTTTTCCGGAGGGGGCGAGGATGAAGGAGAAAGGGAAAAAACGGCCTTTGTAGAGAGAGGTGCGGTCGACCTCTTCGGCCTCTTTGCGGTTCATCAGTTTGTCGACCGGGGAGAGGATCCCCTCTTTGACCATGGCGAGTGTACTCAGGGCCTCATGGTCGATATGTATTTCATTGTTATTTCTTTTTAGAGATCCCATATTTTTTGCGTTTTTCCCATAAACTTTTTCTGGAAATCCCCAGCTTTTTGGAGAGTTCGGTATCCGGAAACTTGTTTTGATATTTGACGATGATATATTTGACGTAGTTTTCGATCGAGAGAATATCGCCTTTTTCGAAAACACCTTCGTCATTTTTGACGTCGATACACTCGATATCGCCTTCGCAGATATCGTTCATGTCGGTTGTAGAGAGTATAACACGCCTGTTTTGAATAAGAGATAAAATTTTGAGCTTATCGCTTTTTTTGAGGTTTTGGAAGTTGATCAGGTAGATCAGCTCGCTCTCCTGGATCTTTCTGAGCTGAGAGATGGCGTCGGCATCGTCGAGAGAGATAAATGTGAAGGACTCATTGTAATCCTGTGCATATTTGAAGACGATCGCATCGGCGTTCTTCTGGTAATTGACACGCAGCAGTACCGGCAGTTTCGTTTTAGCGGTGATCTCCTGCGGCGGTTTCTTTTTGAGCAGATGATCGATATAGCTTCTGTAGGTTTCATTCTCTTTCTTGAAGCTGATATAATCCTGAAGGTGGTTCAGTTTGCGTATCAGCTCTTCGATCATGAAGGGCTTGAGAATATAATCGTCCGCACCCGCTTTGAGCGGTCCCGAAACGGTGTCGTTGCTGACATAGGTGACCATCAGGATCACGATAGCGCTCTGGTAGTGCTCTATGACAGGGTAGAAGTTCTGTCCCGAGATATTGGTTGAGAGGAGCACGGCGTTAAACTCCTCATCTTTGATTGCATCTTTGATCGTAGTGGCCACTTCACAGTTGTGCCCCAGTTCCGTCAGTTTGGTCGAAATGCTCTGTGCCAGATATATCTCATTTTCAACGATTAAAATCTTCATATTCTCTTCCAGTTATAATATTTTACGGTTGCGACGGCTTCGACCGCCACACCCTCTTTGCGTCCCACAAATCCGAGTCTCTCGGTTGTCGTCGCTTTGATATTGACATCGATCGGCGCGATGCCCGTTATCTCCGAAATCTTCTCTCGCATCCTATCTTTATAGGGGGAGAGTTTCGGTGTCTGGGCCATCACGGTGATATCGACGTTTTGTATCTCGTGTCCGGTGGCAGTCACAAAGCGTACCACTTCCGCGAGCATCTTTTTGGAGTCGATATCTTTGTTGGCCATATCGGTATCGGGATAGCGTTCTCCGATATCGCCCGCACCGATCGCACCCAGCAGTGCATCGATCAGTGCATGCAGCGCCACATCACCGTCTGAGTGTGCTTCGAAACCAAATTCGGATTTGACGGGTATACCGCCCAGAACCATCTCCCGATCCCGGCAGAAGCGGTGCACGTCAAATCCGATCCCCGTTTTGACGCGCTCTGCCGGCGCCTTCAAACAAGGTAACGCTTCTAGATCGTCAAATACTGTAATTTTTTTAGCGTTTGTTGAACCTTTTATATAATATACACTCCCGCCTATGGCCCTGACCGCGCTGCTGTCGTCGGTATAGAGCCGGTGGGAGTCGAGTGCTTTGCGCAGCGTCTCCGTCCTGGAGAGCTGAGGCGTCTGGATCAGCCTGACTTCGTCCCGGTCGATTGTTTCATTTCGATACACAACCGTATCGGGGACAGGCAGATAGGGTACGACGATATCGGCACGCTCTTTCGCTTCGACGATGCTCTGCAGCATCGTATCGGGGACGCAGGCTCTGGCGACATCGGTTACGAGCAGATAGGGCGTTTTGACGTATGTGAGCGCCTTTTGAAGCGACTCCTGTCTGCTCGCGCCCCCCTCTATAATGGTATAAGGGCCATGTTTTCGCATGTATGCCGCTTCGTCGGGATGTGCGGTGACGATGACATCGGCGATATCCATACGTTCTTTCAGCGAATCAGTGACAAATTGCCACAACGGTTTCTCTCCGATGCGCAACCACTGTTTCTTGACGTTTCGTGCAAAACGGGTCGAATTACCTGCTGAAAGAATGACAAGCGTTAAATCAGGCAATTATTGTCCTTATTGTTTTAAATGTTACGTAATTATACACTAAAAAAGCTTTTTTCCCGCTAATAGACCATTCATTATCTATATTGTTGTAGAATGTATCTACCAATTATCAATAGGGGAAAACATGAGAGAAGAATGGGTAAAAAAACGTCAGAACGACACCGTAAGAACCCAGATGCATTATGCAAAGCAGGGGATTATCACCGAAGAGATGTACTACGTTGCACAGGTAGAGAACCTGGATGCCGAACTGGTACGCAGTGAAGTCGCCAGAGGACGCATGATTATTCCGGCAAATATCAACCACACCAACCTCAAGCCGATGGCGATCGGTATCGCTTCGAAGTGCAAGATAAACTCGAATATCGGTTCGTCGGCACTCGCTTCCGATCCTCAGTTAGAGGTAGAGAAGCTGAAAGTCTCCGAGCAGTATGGCGCCGATACACTGATGGATCTCTCTACCGGCGGCGATCTCGACGAGATCCGAAAAGCGGTGATTGCCAATGCGACCATCCCGATCGGAACCGTACCTATCTATCAGATATTGCACGACGTCAACAACAAGATCGAAGATCTGACGATCGAAAAGATGCTTGAAGTGCTTGAGCGACAGGCGCAGCAGGGTGTCAGTTACTTCACGATCCACGCAGGGTTCCTGCTGGAGTTCATGCCGCATGTCGCCAAAAGAAAGATGGGTATCGTCAGCCGCGGCGGTTCACTGATGGCAGCATGGATGATGCACTACCATAAAGAGAACCCCTTCTATACAGCGTATGACGAGATACTCGATATCTGCAGTCGGTACGATGTCTCCCTCTCTCTGGGCGACAGCCTCAGACCCGGATGTCTCTACGACGCGAGCGATACGGCACAGCTGAGTGAGTTGAAAGTACTCGGCGAGTTGACGCTGCGGGCATGGGAGAAAGATGTTCAGGTGATGATCGAAGGTCCGGGCCACGTACCGATGAACCAGATCGAGCGAAACATGAAGCTTGAGCAGGAGTATTGTCACGAAGCGCCGTTCTATATCCTCGGACCACTGGTCACCGATATCGCTGCGGGGTATGACCACATCTCCTCCGCGATCGGTGCGGCGATCGGTGGATGGCATGGGGCGAGCATGCTCTGCTACGTCACACCAAAAGAACACCTCGGTCTGCCAAATGCAGAAGATGTGCGTAACGGTATTATTGCCTACAAGATCGCTGCCCATGCGGCGGATATCGCCAGAGGCAGAAAGGATGCGATGAAAGTGGACGACGCGATGAGCGATGCGAGATACGCGTTCGACTGGAACAAACAGTTCGAACTCGCACTCGATCCGGACCGCGCCAAAGAGTACCACGATGAAACACTGCCTCAGGATGTCTTCAAAGAGGCGGAATTCTGCTCCATGTGCGGACCGAAGTTCTGCTCATACAAGATCACACAGGAGATCGTCGCGGAACATAGTCTTTAGTTTATGGTTTATGGTTGATGGTTGATCGTCGATGGTTGATGGTTGATCGTCGATGGTTGATTATTTGATGAATTGAAAAAATTTGATATAATTATGAATATAATAAAAATAGTATAGGGGAAGAGATGATTACAAGAGAAGCAGTAGAAGAGAAACTCAAAGAGGTGATGTATCCGGGATTTACGAAAAGTATCGTAGATTTCGGATTTGTCAAGGATATCGATGTCAGTGACGATCATGTCTATGTAGAGGTGGATATCTCTTCATCGGCGCCGGAAGTGGAGCAGCAACTGCGTGATGACATCACAGCAAAGCTGCAACTTCTGGGTGCACAGAAGATAGATGTCGTCATCACGAAGCCCAAGATGCCCAGAGAGTCCAGCTCCAAAGGTAAAAATATCGCACCACAGATCAAAAACTTTGTGATGGTGAGTTCCGGCAAGGGTGGCGTCGGTAAATCTACCACGACAACCAACCTCGCTATCGCACTGGCGATGCAGGGTAAAAAAGTGGGCTTGCTCGATGCCGATATCTACGGACCGAACATCCCGCGGATGATGGGGCTCGAAGGGCAACAACCCGAAGTGATCGGTAACAAAGTGAAACCGATGCTGAGCCACGGCGTCGAAGTGATGTCTATGGGATCACTGATGGAAGAGGGACAGTCGCTTATCTGGAGAGGCGCGATGATCATGAAAGCGATCCAGCAGTTGCTGCAGGATATCCTCTGGAGTGATCTGGATGTACTCGTCATCGATATGCCGCCGGGAACAGGTGACGCACAGCTCTCACTGGCGCAAAGTGTCCCTGTCACAGCGGGTGTCTGTGTCACGACACCTCAGAAAGTGGCACTCGACGATACGACCAGAAGTCTCGACATGTTTGAAAAACTGCATATCCCGATCGCGGGTATCGTTGAAAACATGAGTGGTTTCATCTGTCCCGACAGCGGTACGGAGTACGATATCTTCGGTAAAGGCACGACAGCACCGCTGGCAGAGAAGTTCCATACACAGGTATTGAGCGAGATTCCTATCGAGCCGGCTGTCAGAGAGGGTGGTGACACGGGTAAACCTGTCGTATTCCACCAGCCGGAGACCGAGACTGCCAAACGCTATCAGCAAGCGGCGACAAAACTCTGGCATGAGATCGAACGCATCAACGAAGAGGGCGGTGTCGACAACGAAGCGATCCAGCCGACCACACCTCCGGGTGTCAGCGCCTGCTCGACCGGCGGTAGCACCGGCGGCACTGAAAACAGCAGTGGCGGCGGAAGCTGCGGCTGTAGCTGACGCGTTTTACCGGAGTCTGCAACGACGGCTCCGGTACACTTTCATAGCTTTATCTGAAAATATTATATTTACTTAGCTTCATAATATTATAAAGACTTATACAAAATTCTCCCGGAACCGGATAAAATTTACAAAAAATTTACACTCGCTGTCCTATACTTTCACTACCTCAAAGTAGTAACCGGTACGATGACCAGATGCCGGAAGCAAACTTGGAGAAGTCACGATCGGACAGCCGGGTATTTGCCCTGGAAGGCGTCTGAGAGTCCGGAGTTTTATCCGAACAGGAGAAACTCATATAACCAAAAAAGGAGAAATTCATGGGTGTACGCAAACTAAGTATCTGTGCTGCAGCCGCAGTGGCACTACTGGCTACAGGTGTTCAAGCCTCGGAAGCGAAGCAGAAGTTGAAAGGGAGCATGCAGGTGGTCTATCTGAAAGTTCCGGGATCGGTAGATAGTCTGAGCGAAATGTTCACAAAGGGTATGTTCTACGGTCGCCTCCGTTCCAACATGTTTTTGTGGGACTGGAAAGAGGAGAAAGCCGGCAAACGTAAAGACAACCATGCCTGGGGACTGGGCGGCAGTCTGATCTACAAATCTGCCAAATACAACGGCCTCAGCATGACGATGGGACTCTACACATCACAAAATCCCGCTTTTGCCAGCATGGACAAGAAGGATGTGGGACTCGTCAAAGCGGGGAAGGATACCTTCAGCCGTAACCGGATCAGATATGGCGGCAAAGATGAATACACCGGCAGCTGGGGCATGAGTGTTCTGGGGCAGGCTTATCTGGAGTATGCCATCGCAAAAACGAACCTGAAAGTCGGTCGACAACTCTTCGAATCGGTTTTCACAAAATCGAACGATACCAAAATGATTCCGAACACTTTCGACGGTGTCGTACTGGAGAACAAAGATATCGCAGCTACGAAACTCCGCGCCGCCTACTTCACGAAGCAGAAGCTCAGAGACCACACATCGGCACACGATCTGGTCACCTTTAAAACTGCCGACGGCAACAGTTGGGGAAACAACGACGATTCCGCGGTGCACAAAGGACTCAGTTACAACAATTTTCTGGCGCATAACAAAGATCCAAACCATGAGATGATCCTTGTCGATGCCAATACCAAATATGTCAAAAACCTCAATGCAACCCTGAGCTATCTCACAGTACCGGGTGTCGTACAGGATGTCGTACTCGAGGCGCACTACAAGATACCGATGGAGAACGGCTGGGCGATCAGACCGGGATTTCGCTATTTTCAGCAGATCGATGATGGCGGCGGAAAAGTGGCAGGGTATACCAACCTCAAAGGCAAAGAGGCGATCGGTTACGATGCCGGTGTGGCAGACTCTCTGGACAGTAGCCTGATCAATGCGAGAGTCGACGCGCTGATGCCCGGTAAAAAAGGATTTTTCCGATTCGGTTTTTCACAGGTGGCGGACAAAGCGGATATCGTCGCACCCTGGAGAGGCTTCCCGACCGGCGGATTTACCCGTGCGATGGCACAATACAACTGGTATGCCAATACACGCACCTACATGGTTCGCGGTGCATACAAGTTCAACAAGTACTTCAACAGCAGCCTGCGCGTCGCCTATCAGGATTTTGATGACGACAAGCCGAATGTTCAGGCAGACAGCACTGTATTGCATCTGGACAACATAAGTAAACTTGCCGACAATCTGGAGATGAAAGTGCGTGTCGGACTGGTCAGCTGCGATACCGGCAACACCGGGAAAAGCGATACCTCCTATAACGAATATCGTTTGGAGTTCAACTACCTCTTCTAACAATCCGACCGGCTGTTTCCACGCACTACTATAGTGGAAGCAGCGGTTCTGTTGCAGAATATTCTAATCTCTCACTTTAACACATGCAAAAAAAAAGGGGTGACCGGAAAAACCGGCCACCCCTCTGGTCTAAAAGCCGTGACAATTACGCTTCTACAGGTACGACTGAAACTTTGTTTCTCTTTTTGTCTTTGACCTGAAACTTGACATGCCCGTCTACGAGTGCGTAGATAGTGTGGTCGTTTCCGATACCGACATTTTCACCCGGATGTACTTTTGTACCTCTTTGTCTGATGATGATATTGCCCGCTCTGACGAACTCACCGCCGAACTTTTTCACGCCCAGTCTGCGTCCTGCTGAATCTCTGTTATTCTGGGTACTACCCTGACCTTTCTTATGTGCCATTACTGATCCTTACATGTGATATTTGAGAAAATAATTTTGTGCGTGATTATAGCAGGAATTACTTAAATAATTATTACAAATGAGCGTGAGACATGTGCCCGTTTGCAAGTGCCGTAGTGTTATAATGGTGGAGATATTTTCAATCTCAGGAAGGAGTTGTGATGGAAGCGTTTCTGAAAAGAGCCAAAGAGGCGGCGGCGGTCGTCTCCGCGCTGGGGCCGGGTGAGAAGAACCGCCTTTTGCTGAAGATGGCCGACGCCATCGAAGGGTATACGTCGAGGATCATCGTCGAAAATGAGAAGGATATGGCTTATGCCAAAGAACACAACCTCTCACCCGCTATGATAGATCGCCTCGTGCTGGACAAGGGGCGTATCGCCGCGATGGCTGATTCGATCCGACAGGTGGCTGCGCTGAAGGAGCCGGTAGGGCGTGTGCTGGAGGGGTGGCAGGTCGAGAGCGGTCTGCAGATCCAGAAAGTTTCCATCCCGATCGGGGTGATCGGCATCATCTACGAGTCGCGTCCCAACGTCACCTCCGATACCGCGGCACTCTGCTTCAAGAGTTCCAACGTCTGTGTGCTGAAGGGTGGCAAGGAGGCGCAGCACTCCAACCAGATCATCGCCGATATCCTGCAGGAGGTACTGGAGATGGAGAACCTCCCTCCCGAGATCATCTCTCTCCTGCCAGACGCTTCCAGAGAGGGTGTCGCGCAGCTGATAAAGATGGAAAACTATGTCGATCTGATTATCCCCCGCGGTGGAGAAGGGCTCATCCGCTACGTCAGTGAAAACGCGACTGTGCCCGTCGTCAAGCATGACAAAGGGCTCTGCCATGTCTACATCGACGAAGATGCCGATCTGGACAAGGCGCGCAACATCGTGCTCAACGCCAAGTGCCGCCGTACCGGTATCTGCAACGCGATGGAGACGCTGCTGGTAGATGTCGCCGTCGCACCCCTCGTACTGCCAGAGTATCTGGAGGCGTTTGCGCAGTTCGGGACCGAGTTGCGCGGCTGTGAACGTACACGCAGTTACATCGAGATCGCCGAAGCGACGGATGAAGATTTCGATACCGAGTATCTCGATAACATCCTCTCCATCAAAGTTGTCGACGGTGTGGAAGAGGCGATAGCCCATATCGCCCGCTACGGTTCCGGGCACTCCGAATCGATCGTGACAGAGAACTACACGACCGGCGAACGCTTCATGAATGCCGTCGATGCCGCATGTGTCTACATCAACGCTTCCACACAGTTTACCGACGGCGGAGAGTTCGGTTTCGGTGCGGAGGTGGGCATCTCCACCAACAAGCTGCATGCCAGAGGCCCGATGGGCATCAACGACCTGACGACCTACAAATACAAAATCTACGGCAACGGGCAGACCAGAAGCTGATGGCGGAAACGGTTCTCGAGATAGCGGATCTCACCTTCTACTACGATCCAAAAAGGGTGCTTTACCGCGACTTTTCGCTGACGCTGCGCAAAGGAGAGGTGATCACGATCGTCGGTGAAAGCGGCAGCGGCAAGAGTACACTCTTCGAGCTGATCACCGGAGAGCTGAAGCCGATCCGCGGAGCGATCAGGGCGGCGCGCTTCGCACAGATATTTCAGGATCCCTACAGCTCCTTTCACCCGACTTACACGATCCTCTCGCAGATAGAGGAGGTCGCTTCGACGGAGGGGTTGCATGACTATCTGAAAACGCTCGACCTCGACCATGATCTGCTGCTGCAAAAGCCCCACAAACTGAGTGGAGGCCAGCTGCAGCGCTGCTCCATCCTGCGGGCCCTGCTGCAAAAGCCCGACCTGATTCTCGCCGACGAACCCACCTCCGCTCTCGACAATGTCGTCCAATTGGATGTCATGAAGCTGCTGATGCAGTTTCTCGACCGCGTGGGGATACTCATGATCACCCACGACGAAGATCTCGCCAGATGGGCGAGTGACCGGATCGTAAGGATAGGAGACGATGCAACCACTACCACCGAAACAGCCTGAACTGAGCACTGAACGTCTGCTGCTGCGTGCCCTCAGAAGTGACGATGCGCCCATGCTCTCCGCCACCGCCAACGATCCGGATATCGCCGGAAAACTCTCCAGCATGCCATACCCCTACACACTCGAAGTGGCGGAAAAGTTTATCGACTATGTGCAGCGAAGCTATGAAGCGGGGGAAGCGATTGAGTTTGCGATCGTCGGAAAGGAGTCGGGCGATCTGATGGGCATGATGGCGATGGATCTCAACAGCAGGGACAACCACGCCACGATCGGCTACTGGCTGGGCAAAGCATACTGGGGCCGGGGCTACGCTACGGAAGCGCTCAGAGAGATCATGCGCTTCGGGTTCGAAATACTCAAACTCCACCGCATGGCCGGACACCACTTTCACAGCAACCCGGCTTCGGGCAGAGTCCTCCTGAAAGCGGGGATGCAACAGGAGGGGAGACGGGTGGAGCACTTTTACAAAAACGGGGCGTATCTCGATATCCTCGACTACGGGATACTCGCGAGAGAGTGGGAGAGGGGCCTCTGACCCGATTTACTGCCAGTTGATCTGGCTGTAAGTCACCACATTCATCCAGGGGCCGTCGGGAACATCTTCCGGGTCGACAAACTGCCAGCGCATCTTTGCGGCATTGTCCGCGTTGCGAGTGTCGTAGCCGAGGTAGATCCAGACCGCAGGCGAGAGATCAAGTCCGGCATGGTCGTTGTATGCATTATGGGGTGCCGCCGTGCCGAATACATACTCGATATCGTCGTCCGCAAAAGGTCCAGCGTCTTCCCACTGGGCATAGGCGGTTTTCCCGTTGGCAGCGGTGATTTTGATCCATCTGTTTTTGACCATGGACGCCTCGTCTGACCACGTTTTTTCACCTGCCCACGGTATCTTTTTCAGCGCATCGTCCCGCCTGTTGCCATTGTCATCAAAGTCACTGTAGGGCAGGGCGAAGTAGAAGGGGTT
>JANTHT010000033.1 GCA_024762235.1 Sulfurospirillum sp. | reverse complement strand
CAGCGACGCTCAGACGCACGGCATCCACCCTGCTTCCCCTGACAGTGTCGTCATAGAGATGCGAAGTATACTTTTTACCGCAGCCCGAAACGACCAACAAAACCAATATGAGCAGCAGCGGTGTACGCACGGCTATCCTTAAATTATTTCTTTAACCTCGGGAGTTTCAAAACTTTTGACAAAAAAGCGGCTATACTCTCACACAATCCACAGAGTCCATGAAAGGATTATAACATGAAAAAACCATTGGTTATGTTTGTCATCTCGGCACTGCTGATCATCGCCGGTGCTATGGCGTTTCAGGCGTACAAACACGGCGCGTTCGACGGCGCGCAAGCCACTTCACCCGACATACCCGCACCCGCCCATCACTGACCGAAAAGCCGTTGCCGGAGATGAGTGAGGGATCAAACATAGTGAAATCTACACTGTGCGACAATCAGGTAATCGCCGTCTATCTTATAGACAAGCCGATGCTCATCCGTAATCCGTCTGGAAAGATAACCGTTCAGGTTTCCCCTGAGCATCTCCGGTTTTCCGATACCTTCCGCACTCTCAGGATTGCGCTTGATATCTTTGATGAGCGTATTGATGCGTTTGAGCACCTTCTTGTTGGTCTGCTGCCAGTAGAGATAATCCTCCCAGGCTATATCCGAAAAGGAAACAATCATTCTTCAATCAACTCTTTTTCAGCAAATCTGCCCGCTTCAATCTGCTGAATCGATTCCAGCAGCCGTTCCCTGTTTGCAGGGGTAGAGAGTAGGTAGAGCGTCTCTTTCATCGCATTGTACTCATCGACAGAGATGAGCATCGCCTTGGTATTGTTTTTGGTGGTGATGAGATACTCTTCAAAGTTCTCATCGACATCATCTATAAGCGATTTAAGATTGTTTCTGGCATGTGAATAGTTGACAGCTTGCATTTGGTTCCTTTTTGACAAGATATTGTCATATTGTAGCATATTGACAGAATATTGTCAATCAAATAATGCTCCTTTTCAGGAAGCTGTTTGAGAGAAGTGAATTATTCAGAGGCTTCTATTATAACAGGTTTTTATTTTTTTTTCAGATACTTTGCATACATTTCCCGTTTTGTTTCATAACGCATACTTGCATAAGCCGGTGAAGGAGATGGGAGTGTGACGGTTGGGATGGGCAGGTCCCGGTAGGCTTTGGCGTATAGCTGTGCCGCTTTCTTTCCTGTAAAAGCGATCAGTTTTATGGAGGGATTGTTTTTAAGGATTTTAGGTATATCGGTAAGCGTACAGTTTTTGAGGTTGGCGTCGCTGGAGTTTTGGCGTTCACACGAGGCGACGATATCGTAGAGGCCTATTTTGGCCTTTTTCAAAAGGGCGATCTGCTCCTCTTTTGTCTCCGTCGGCATGCCGTAGAGATCCTGCATGATCTTCCAGAACTGGTTGCGTTTGTGGGCGTAGTAAAAATCGTATTTGAATGAATCGAGGCTGGGAAATGTTCCGAGTATCAAAGTCTCGGTATCGGGAAAGAGAATGGGGTCAAACGGATGTTCGTATCGCATGATCAAACCATAAAAAAAGGGAGAGCACCTCACGATGCTCCCCCTCCGATCTGCAAAAGCGGATCTTATTCCACTTCGGCGTCGATGACATCTTCGTCACCACCGCCTTTGTTCGCACCGCCTCCGGCCTGCTCTCCGCCGGCTGCACCGCCCTGCTCTTTCTGATATGCCGCTTCGGCGAGTTTATGGCTCGCTTCTGTAAGCTCTTTGACTTTGGCGTCGAGCTGCTCTTTGGTAACATTTTCGTTTTTGAGCAACTCTTTGAGCTCGTTGAGGAGCGCTTCGATCTTCGCTCTCTCGCCCGCTTCGACTTTCTCACCGAGATCGGCAAGCGATTTCTCTGTCTGGTGTACCAGTGCATCCGCCTGGTTTTTCGCTTCGACGAGCGCTTTGCGTTTTTCGTCTTCCGCTTTGTGCGCTTCAGCGTCCTGAACCATTTTCTCGATCTCCTCTTCACTCAATCCTGACGAACCGGTGATCTTGATCTGTTGCTCTTTACCGCTCGCTTTGTCTTTCGCGCTGACAGTCAGGATACCATTGGCGTCGATGTCAAATGTCACCTCGATTTGTGGCACGCCTCTTGGTGCAGGCGGGATACCCTCGAGGTTGAACTGACCGAGCGATTTGTTGTCTTTGGCAAATTCACGCTCACCCTGTACGACATGGATCGTAACGGCAGGCTGGTTGTCCTCCGCTGTAGAGAAGACCTGTGTCTTTTTGACCGGAATCGTCGTACCTTTTTCGATGATTTTGGTCGTTACGCCACCCAGTGTCTCGATACCGAGGCTCAGCGGGGTTACGTCAAGCAGCAATACATCCTTGACATCACCTTTGATGACCGCACCCTGGATCGCAGCACCGATCGCGACAACTTCGTCAGGGTTGACTGACTTATTCAAATCTTTGCCGAAGAAGTTTTTCACTTTCTCCTGTACCATCGGTACACGGGTAGAACCACCGACCATGACGATCTCTTTGATGTCGTTTTTGGAGACGCCCGCATCTTTGAGCACCTCTTCGATCTTGGTGATCGTCTGCTCTACCAGATCTTCGATCAGAGACTCGAACTTCGCTCTCGTGATCTTTTTGACGAGGTGTTTCGGACCGCTCGCGTCGGCTGTGATAAACGGCAGGTTCACCTCTGTCTCCGCTGCTGAAGAGAGCTCTTTCTTCGCATTTTCAGCTGCTTCCTTGAGTCTCTGCAGCGCCATAACGTCGCCTTTGAGGTCGATACCGCTCTCTTTTTTGAACTCATCTACCAACCAGTCGATCAGTCTGTTGTCGAAGTCGTCACCACCGAGGAACGCGTTACCGCCTGTTGCCAGTACTTCGACGACGTTGTCACCGGTCTCCAGAACGGTAACGTCAAATGTACCGCCACCGAGGTCGTAGACACAGATCTGCTCCGCCTCTTTTTTATCCAGACCGTATGCCAGTGCCGCTGCAGTCGGTTCATTGATGATTCTGACGACATTCAGACCTGCGATCGTACCCGCTTCCTGAGTCGCTTTTCTCTGACTGTCGTTGAAGTAAGCCGGTACGGTGATGACCACATCGGTCACTGTGCCGCCCAGATAGGCTTCCGCATCCTCTTTCAGCTTTGTCAGTACTTTCGCAGAGATCTCCTGTGGTGTATAGGTCTTGCCGTCCACTTCGATCGCACATGCGCCGTTTCTGTCTATGACATGGTAAGGGAGACGCTTTTTCGCCTCTTCCGCCGCAGATTCGTTACACATCAGACCCATGATACGTTTGATCGAGTAGATCGTTCTCTCAGGGTTGGTGACCATCTGTCTCTTCGCCGGATCACCGATCAGTGTCTCACCTTTGTCTGTAAACGCGACGATCGACGGTGTGGTGTTTTTACCCTCTTTGTTCGGGATGACTTTCGCCTCTCCGCCTTCATATACCGCTACACAAGAGTTTGTAGTTCCTAAATCTATACCTATTACTTTACTCATTTTCTATCTCCTTTATCTGTTTATTTAGCGACTGAAACCATTGCCGGTCTCAATACTCTATCTTTTATTTTATACCCTTTTTGAAGCACCTGAACGATCTCGCCGCTCGCATGCGCGTCACTCTCTACCTGCATGACCGCTTCGTGGAAATGCGGGTTGAAACCCTCTTCAATATCTACCAGTTCGATGCCATGTTTGGCAAATACTTTTTTGAACTGATCAAGTGTCAGCTCAATACCCTCTTTGATCTGCTCCAGTGCTTCGTCACTGTTTTCTGCCCCTTCGATACTCGAAAGTGCATTATCCAGTGAATCGATCACTGCCAGCATATCTCTGGCAAACTGTTCATGCGCATAGGCGATCGCCTGCTGCTTCTCTTTTTCCATGCGCTTTTTGATATTTTCAAACTCCGCCAGGTCTCTGAGACGCTGATCCTCGAGCTCTTTTATTTTCGCTTCGAGCTCCTCTATGCGCTCTTCTTCGCTTTCACAGCTCTCAGTCTCCTCTTCTTGCGTCTGCTCCTGCATCTCTTCTTCATGCACCTCTTTGCGAGGCTCTTCATGATGTTTTTGCTTTTTCTCGCTCACATTTAACTCCTTTGACAATATCTCGAAATGTTTTTCCGGATATGTTTGGCGTTATTATACTACTTTAGTCGATCATTGTCAAGGGGTTATTGCATTTTTTTGTTAAATTATATTTAGTCAATATCACTCAACTAAAAAGATCTGCTTTTCCTGACATGCAACATGCACTACGATGAAACAGTATATAGTTGTGATGTTCAACATCATCTATGGTATCACTCTGCTGTGTTATATCTATAGTGGGATTATATCTCTCTCGCATCGTGACGATGCGAGAGGTGTGGCCGGAGGCTGTGATGCGGATAAGCGCGGATGTTTAGAAGTATTTTCTGAAGAGTCGTCTTATTTTGGAGATTAAGCCTTCACGATGTACGGGGAGGGTAAGGAAAATACTATCCAAAGCTTCTCTTTCCATGCGGGTCAGTTTTGTCATTTTGCAATCCTTTTGAAATCTTTTTCACAAGATGCACCAGGTCGTCCTCATCAAGTTCGGCGAGCATTTTGAAGATCGCGGGTACTGCCTGGGGTTTTGAGTTTCCCAGTCGCCAGTCCTGATAGGTACGCATCGATACACCAAGTCTTTCTGCCATCTCTTTCTGGCTGATCTTTTTGCCAAAATACTGTGCTTCCACAGCGTTATGCAGAATATTGAATAAGTCATTGGATTCCATGTATAAATAGTAGCGAAAGCATGATAAACCGCACATAAAGCTGTATATACCATACGGACAACTAATCAAAACATAATCTATAACTTATTAAATATACTCTAATTCTACTCATATATATTTAATTACAGATAAAACAGACACTATTTTTATCTTTTTATACAGATTATCGTATGTTTTGTCAAGTTTTTATAGTTTACTTAAACTAGTAACCTAATTTACCAAAGTTTTGCAAAATATTTCATTTAAATTAATGTTTTAAGATAATTTGACGATTTACAAAAAGTAACGCATTGAATAAAGGAGGCTGTGATGTACGATCCACTGGGTTTGATCAGGGATAAGCGCCTAATGCTGAAGCTTTGCCGGCGGGGAGAGAGCCATACCTACAAAGCCGTCGGTCACACCTTTACCACTGACAGCAGTTCGACACGTATTACCCGCTACTCCCTGCAAGATCAGAACGGTGAAAACGAGATAGAACTCGAAGTCGTCAAAGACAGTGCAAACAACTTTCACATCTGCACCTATGAACTGATCGAGATGCGGGACTTCTCTTCCACACTCCTCTCCATCCTGGGCACAGAAACGATCGGATTCATACCGCAAAACCGAACTGCTCTCACCAACAGACTCTATCACAGGCTGCTTGCAGAAGATGAGAGGCTCGAAACCTGCAAATATCTTTGTGATGCAGCGGATCTCAACGACCTGCCTGAAAATCTCGGTTACACCCGGGATGGAAACGGACACTGGTACATGATGATGACGCGTTCAGGCGGCAGGGAGAAAAGATTTCACCGCAGACCGCCCAAACTATGCTGGGAGTATGAAGATCAAAAGGGAGGGAGACTCCTGATCGAACTCAATGCCGCTTCAAAAAAAGCGGAGAGTTTCTTCGAAATCTATCTGGGACGCAGTATAGTGCGGGAAGAGCTTCAGATCGTAGGCATGCCGGGAAAGAGGTACATACAAGCAGCCCACAGGCACGAAACCTCATTCGTGCTGTGAACGTTAGCTACTACTGGCCTGCCGGTTTGGGAGAAAAATCGATATTGTTGATTAAGAGCTTTTGTTCTTTTTGTCCCTTCATTTTCGCCAATACGCGCACGGGCCTGTCCATTTTATAAAGTTCCGTACGGACCACTTTGCCCGAAGCGTCGAACCACTTCTGCATCCCCTCTTTGTAGTTGTTGAGATACCGCACCTGAGAAAAGAGATGCCCCTCTTCGTCATACTCTTTCTGCATCCCCTCTTTTTTCCCTTTTTTATAGGGAACCACCATCGCAAGCCGGCCATTTTCGTAAAACTCTTTTTCAAGACCCTCTTTGTGGTCGTTGACATAACGTACGGTACGCTTCAGTTTCCCCGATGGAAAGTAACTCTTTTCGAGACCATGGCGTTTGCCCATCCTGTAAGGCATCTCTTCGATCAGATGCCCCTCTCTGTCATACCACTTCATGAAACCATCGCGTTTGTTGTCGCGGTAGTTTACCGCATAAGCAAGTTCGCCGGTACTGTAGTAACTCTTTTCGAGTCCCTCTTTGATCCCCTCTCTGGTATCTGTGCGTGTACCCTCTTTATAATGTACCTCGCTCTTGAGCGTTCCGTGCGGGAAGTAGCTTTTGACCATTTCCGCCCCGAGTGTCGTACCTGTGTACAAAAGTACAGCAGCCCATATTATCCCATATCTCATCGTCTCCCTTTCGGCTATCATTTACGCAAAGAACCTTCGGTCTCTCTCTGTAAATGAGAGCACAGCGCGACTCCCCGAAGGGAGTGACGCAACTGTATCATTATTTCCAGCTCGTTTTCACGATATCGGAAGATTTTTTGTATGGATACTTTTCTACCAGCTCTTCGACTGAAAGTTTCTGATCTCCGGCACGCATAAAGTGCGCCAGTGTTACAGAAGCCCAGTAGTCCTTCTCGTACGGCGTACCCTTCAGCTGCAACGGAACACCTTTGTCGTTGACTGTATGGCATGCGACACAGGTAACCGGTCCGGCATATTTGCCGTCAGGGCTGTACTGCAGCGCCTGCTGATGTGTCGTGACATCGACACTGCGCTCTTCACCGTCCCATCTGGTGGAGTAGAGGCCGTGTGCCGACTCGTGACATGTCTGGCATGCGATGTTTCCATGTGCTTTGGAGTAGCGGAAAAGCGAATATTTGTTCGGCTGGTCGATCGGGAAGTATTTACCTCCGGTCTCCTGCTCGACAAACGGCGCTACGTGACAGTCGGCACAGTGCGGTTCAGAGGCTGCGAGCCACCAGTCGTTACCGCCGGATGCCGCTTTGTAGGGTACATCACCGCCGGCAGGATGGTTCCACGGCTTCAGATCGAGATTGCCGTCTTTACCGACATTTTTGACCAGTACGGCAGATGCATGTTCAGTATAGTACTTCAGCACTTCATTCTCACCGGTCGTTTTCGGATCTGCCATCGCGGCGAACTTTTTCCTGTCCCCGCCTGCAACGGCAGCGATGATCTCTTTGAGAGACTTGTTTCTGACCGTCTTGCCGAGTTGTTTGCTGTCGTGGGTGATGTTGTCGAGTGCATACATCTTCTGCGCCACTTTGGTGTGGCAGTTGGTACAGTAGAGACCTCTCATCTTTTTGACAGATTTGCCATGCTCATCTTTCATAGAGACATTGTTGAGCTGCCATTTACCGTAGTTGTTGAGGAAGAAAGGCGGCTTCGCGGCAGGGTTGGAGTGTGCGTCACGGCGTACATAACATCCTCCACCGGATTTTCTGATATCGCCTTTGTTGAAACGTCCTTCTCCGTATCTGTCTGTAACACGGTAAGGATTGGTGTCATCGTTCATGCTCGGATTCTGGAAGTGTGTCGGGTGACAGGACTGGCACGCCTGGGTACGCCCCGCGCCATCGGGCATCGGCACCATCGCGAGGTGGAACCCGTGAATCGCTTCGGTCAGTGTTTTCGCTTTGACCGCTTTGTAGCCGGAAGCAGTAGGGCGTGGCTCCTGAAGGTTACCGGAGACATTGTCACCATGACAGTCGGCACAGTTGACTTCACCCACTTTCCCCAGGCGGTTACCCGGCGCATCGGACTTGTAATCGCTCAGAAATGTCGTCTTGTGGTGCGCATCGTGCAGGGAGAGGATGTTGATCGACGCTTCGGCGAGTCTTGCCATGTACTCACTCTCATCCGGATAGGTTTTCCAGTAGGCATACTCTTTGTCACTGTAACCCAGACCTTCGTCACGTGCCATCTGCGCCGCTTTACCGTTTCTGGAGTGACATGCGTAACAGTTGGGAATATCGACCGGGTTGGTACCGAAGTAAGAGATCGCATGGCCCATCGTATCGCGTATCGGTTTGCCCTGTCCGGTATGAAGCTCCACCGTCGAGTACTGGAACGGTTGAAAATCTTTTTCGGTGACTGAGCGGATCGTACCGCGTCTGGTCGAGTCGTTGAACGCTGTCAGCGGCAGTCCCAGTGCATCCCAGATGTGTGCGGCTGTGAGTGTCAGTTTGACGTTTTTGACAGCCGGGACAAGCGTGTCTGTCATGACGATATTGCCGCCATGCTTGCCGGCATACTCCAGATAGCCGCCTGCCATAGGCTTGCCGCTGGGACCGCAGTCGAACTTGACCCGAACCTGACGCCCGATGCGCAGTCTGTCCTTCTCCGCCGCTCCTGAGGGGATCGTTCCCTCGAGATCTTTATAGATAAAGAGGTGTGTCCAGACGTAGTTGGCGACATTGTCACCCGGAGAGTCGAAGTGCCCGTCACCGTCGGCATCTTTGGGGACCGACCAGTACTTCATCTTGTTACCTTCACTGTAGGAGTTGTCTCTCGTATAGTAGTAGAGTTTGACATCGTCGTCAGGGGTCAACAGCTTGGGAAGTCTGCCGTATTTGCCCGACTTGATCGCCTGTGCCTGGATCGAGTTGTAGGGCGGGATGACGCAGCAGTAGCTCATCTCGAACCCCACACAGTGCATGCCCAGCTCATAGTTTATAAATATGTTATAGTCGTTTTTGGGCTGAAACCCCGACATCTTTTTGCCGTTGTGTTCAAACGATACCTTGTTCAGGTTTTTCAGTTTGAACGGCGGATTTTTGTCATAAGCCGAAGCAGTTGTAGCGGCCAGTGTCGACATAAGCGTCACTGCGCCAATCGCAGAAAGCAACGTTTTGTTTCTCATTAGAATCCTCCTGTAAATTTTTACACAGACCAGATTATCACATTTTCTTATTTAATTTGAGTTTAATCGTCACCCATTTAATATAATTTTTGTTTATATTATAAAAATTATAATATTACTGTAACTTATAAAGTTTTAAAATGTTTCGTTTTGAATCAGCAGAGGAAAATCGTTGTTAAAAAGAGTGTTTTTGTTTGATTTGTCAAAGCTTTTCTGATAGATACTGATCCTTTGTCTCAGCCGCCTGATAGATCTCTTCCAGCATATTCAACAACGGGATAAAGAGCATTTCTACTTCTGAAATATCCAGTACCGCCTGATTCGGAAAGAAAAAGTGCGTATTTCTGTTGCGTCTGGTACGGATAATGAGCATAAACATTTCCGGTATGAGCTTGCGCCGCCGATGATCCAGTGCAATCTTGTCGAAAAGCAGCTCCTGTGCACTCTGCAGTGCCGTAGAGATGGTGCCGGTATTGATCTGGGCGATATAAGTGATTTGCAGCGTCCGGAGCAGATTCTGCAACCAGGGGTTGTAAAAAGCATGCACCTTCGGCCCATACTGCGCATGCGCTCTTTTCTTCAGGAATGGAATCTCATACCGCAGCAGCAGTGCTTTGAGCATGATTTCACACCCCAGAGAGAGCTCACGCCAGACATCGACAACTTCAAAAGGGGTCGTTACCTCTCCTGCAAATTGAAAAAGGCCGTTTTCATAGGCCAGAACGGAAGATTTGGTTGCGACATGAATCGCATAACCGTGGTTGTTCTCCGCGATATCGCTGATGTCGACGATCTCGCGGGATTCTGCAGGCAAATCACCCTCCGGCAAAGTATGCATGCTCAGCGTGTCGGCACCGGGAGTGACCGTTTCACCGGGTATCGGGCTTGCTTCAGCGTCACACTGCCGTTCTGGCGGCAGGATATGCCATCAGGCGCTCTCTGGGGATCGGTTTGCCTGTTTTTTCATCAAACCCGTAAGAACCTTCGGCGATCTTTTTCAGTGCATCTTCGACATCTTTGAGCTCACTTTTCAGTGCATCGAGTACCGCATGGTCGCGGTCATTGTCCACTTTCAGCTCTGCCATATCCTCAACATCGTCGATCTCATCTTCTGCCGCGATCGTATTGATCTCGTTCTCAACATCCGCAATCTCTTGCTCCAGACGCGCTTTCTCTTTCAAAAGCAACGTTTTAAAATCGTTCAAATCCAGATCGTCACGTTTTTGCATGTATTCCCTTTTTACGCTTGATATCGTGCAATCATAACATATGGGCACTTCTAAAGCCCTCTGAGACCGCGCAGGGTTTTTAGAAGTGCCCATATTTCTACTCAAATGCGGTAAAATTGCCGGTAGCGACCCTAATCAATCAGCTATCAAGGAGGCAGCATGCAGCATTCGGAAAATATCAGGTTCTATTTCTTCTATGTCAGTGCTTTTGTCATTATCATCGGCGGGCTGAAAATGGCTTCACAGGCGGTGGTGATACTCTTTCTTTCGATCTTTATTGCCTCGGTACTCTCACCGCTTCTTTTCTGGCTGGAGCGGCGAAAGATTCCGAAGCTTGTCGCTTTTTTTATCATACTCGCTATGGTACTCTTCGGACTCTTCTTTATAGGTATCCTGCTTGCAAACTCTTTTGAAAATTTTATCAGCCACCTTCCTCTCTATGAGACGAAGATCCGGGAACTTGCACTCAAAGGGAGCGCGCTTCTCTCGGGCTGGGGACTGGAGAGTGACCCTGCGACACTGCTGGAGAGTTTCGACATCCGGATGCTGGTCAAAATGGGCGGGAAAACGGCAGGCAATATCGGTCTCTTCTTCTCCAAAGCACTTCTGGTCGTCATCGGTGTCGGATTTCTGCTCTTTGAAGCGCCCCATTTTGAAAAGAAGCTGCAGATCATCTTCAAGAACAATCGTGATTCACTGGCAAGTTTTCAACTATTTGGACGCAATATACAGAAATATTTCACCATCAAAACACTCACCAGCCTGCTGACCGGCACTGCCATCACCGCAACACTGCTGCTTTTTGATGTGCAGTATCCTCTGCTCTGGGGGTTTTTGGGATTTCTTCTCAATTTTATCCCCGTCATAGGTTCAACAATCGCGGCCATTCCCGCCCTCATCCTGACACTCCTCTATCAGGAGCCGTTGCAGGCTTTCTGGCTGATGGTGATCTATCTGATCATCAACAACCTCATCAGCAATGTCCTGGAGCCCAAACTGATGGGAGAGGGGCTGGGCCTCTCACCCGCTGTAATCTTTTTCTCACTCATCTTCTGGGGATGGGTGCTGGGACCTGTCGGCATGTTCCTTGCCGTACCGCTGACCATGACGCTGAAAATCGCCTTCGACTCCAGTCCCCGTACTCTCTGGATCGGCATACTCCTCTCAAATCTGCGTAAAAGGGGCGGATGAATCTTAAAAAACGGTATAAAGGTAACATTTCAACACCAAATATATGTGCGCAGAGAGAATATTTGCCTTCGGTTACATGCGACACTGTAAGATTGATCTTTTAGAGGAGAAAATATGAAAAAAATTAAAAAAATATTGATCGCAAACCGCGGAGAGATCGCACTCCGCATCATCAGGGCATGTAAAGAGCTGGAAATCGTCAGCGTGGCTATTTTTTCAGAAGTTGACGCCGAGGGCATATGGGTCAGGAAAGCCGATATGTGCTATCCGATACTGGGAAATCCGGTGCAGGCGTATCTCGATTACGAGAAGATCATCGCACTTGCCAAAAAAGCGGAGTGCGATGCGATCCACCCGGGATATGGTTTTCTGTCGGAAAGCAGTGATTTCGCCAAAGCATGCGAAGAGAACGGACTCATTTTTATCGGACCGAAAGCGGAACATATCGAACTCTTCGGAGACAAGATGGCTTCAAAAATTGCGATGAAAAAGGTGGGTGTTCCCATCCTCGAGGGAACCGATACACCGGTAAAAGATATCGACGAGGGAGCGCGTATCGCTGCCGAAATCGGTTTTCCGGTGATCATCAAGGCGGCATTTGGCGGAGGCGGCAGAGGCATGCGTATCGTCAGAGAAGAGAGTGCCTTCAGAGATCTCTACATCTCTGCTGCCAACGAATCACAAAAATATTTCGGCAGAGACGAGATGTTTATCGAAAAGTTCGTGGAAAATCCACGCCACATAGAGGTGCAGGTGGTCGCTGACAAATATGGCAATGTGGTCCATCTGGGAGAACGCGACTGTTCGATACAAAGACGGCATCAGAAGGTGATCGAGATCGCACCGAGTCCGGGACTGAGTCAGGATGTACGTCGCGAACTCTACCGTATCTCAACCAAAGCGATGTTCAAACTCGGCTACGAAAGCGTCGGGACGATAGAGTTTCTGGTCGACGAAGAGGACAATTTCTACTTCATAGAGATGAATACACGTGTGCAGGTCGAACATCCTGTAACAGAGCTGATCACCGGAATCGACATCATCCAGAGGATGATCGAGATAGCCGAGGGGGACAAACTCCGTTTCATGCAGGAAGAGATCCAGTTCAGCGGCTATGCGATCGAATTCAGGATCAATGCGGAAAATCCGCAGAACAACTTCATGCCGGCGGCGGGAAAGGTCGAGAACTACATGTCACCGGGCGGTCCGGGTGTACGACTCGATACCGCTCTCTATACCGGATACAAAATCCCGCCCAACTATGACTCCATGATCGGTAAGCTGATCGTCTATGCACTCGACTGGGAGGGTGTCGTACGCAAGGCGCGCAGAGCACTCGATGAGTTTTTCATAGATGGTGTCGCTACCAACATACCCCTGCACAGGGAGATTGTGCGTGACGATGATTTCAAAGCGGGCAGATTCAACACCGGTTATCTCGATGAGAAGATTGAACTCTTCAATCTCGAAGCGCTCAACCATATGGCGGAAGAGGAGGAGAAAATGGCGAAGATTTCAGCTCTGATAGAGTCTATCAAAAAAAACAAAATCAGCGTCAGGCAATAGCGCTACTCTATCGCCTCTATCAGCAATCCCTGCAGCAGCGCCGCGATGACGATATAGAGTGTCAGCACAATCGTGAAAGTGAGACCGAAATAGTCCACCATCAGCGGCAGCAGCGGCAGTTTGACCGCCCGTGCATAGAAAAAGGCCGTGAGATAGCCGTCGCGCAACCCCTTTTCGCGCAGCGTCGGCAGCATAGGGTACCAGGCGTACATCGGCCCGTGGCTGAGCAGCCCGACCGCCAGCGCGATCAGCCACCCCTTCACGCCTCTGCGTCCGGCAAGCGAAGCCATAAAACGTCGCTCCTGAAAGAAGTATCCCACTGCCGCCGTCAGTAAAATCACGATCGCAAATATCGGCAGAAGGGTTTCGACCATACCCAGTGATTTTCGGATCGCGACGCCAAACGCAACTCTGTCGACATATGCCAGCACCAGATAGGCAACCGCAACGATCACCATGAAGAGCAATCCCGCGGGACGCTTACGGCCTGTTGCTTCACTCATGACAAAAGTTCCACACTCTTGACAGTCGCCAGTGCCACGAGGATCGTAAAGAGAAAGGCCAGGAGGTTACGCAAGACAGTAAAACGCATCCCCAGCACTTCCACTTCCAGCGGCAGCTGCACCACGCCCAGTGTCACCCAGGAGAGCACAAATGCCGCTACGGCATAGAGTGAGATCCCCTCTTTGAGCAACTCGCCGCCGATGATGTAACTCACCATCGCCTGCCCTGCGGCGATACCGCCTGCAACCGTTCCCACAAGCGTGTCGTAAAGTACGTTTCCGGTAAACAGAGCACGCAACATCTCAGGGGTGATAAGTGCCTGAAAGAGGCCTACCGTTCCCACCACACCCAAAATCATCGGCAACATCTTCGCGAAAGAGAAGAGACTGCGCCGTAAAACCTGCACAAAACTCTTTTTTTGCCCACCCTGCTCTTTTTTCACCTGTAGCTCCTCTTCAAGCCTGTTTGAGGATCTCTTTGACCCGACCTACCTGGCCATCCTCCAGCCGCACTTTGATACCGTGCGGATGTGTCGGGGAGACGGATCTGACCAAATGCCGCATATCTGTTCATCCCGACTCCTCTTTTTACATATTTTTCAAAATCATACCATATTTCTACTCAGGGGAGCGGCATAAACGACTTCAGGCGCGAATTTGTGTACAATACCATGAGCACACTCTTCGCCAGGAGTCGCAAGGAGCGGTATTGAATCTCGAACACTATTTTGAAAAGCTGGGAGTACGCTACTTCAAACACCTCTACCGTAAAGTTAAAGCGGAGCACTATATACATATCGAGGGCTTACCCAGCGACAAGATCATACAGGTGATCGTCCAGAATGTCACCCGTACGACACTTTTCATCGCCTTTTTGACAGGCGCACTCACGACCGTGCCTTCCGTACTGATCGAGATCTACTATGAAACCGCACTGGATACCTTCCACTACTATCTGCTCCTGGGATCCGTCACCCTCCTCATGCTGGTGATCGAACTGGGTATCCTCTACTGGCTGGGGCTGCATGCAGTCCACACCCTCGCCAGCATCACCGGACACTGCCAGCTCGAACCCGATCCGACCATCCCGGTGGAGTATCAGGTGGAACAGATGCTGGTACGTTCCGCACTCGAGCTGCCCGATCCGGTCATCCGTTATCTGGGTATCGACCCGATGAAGAACATTTCGCAAAAAAGAGCGCTGATAGCCGGACTCCTCTACAAAGCCAAAGTGATCCTCACCTCCGTCATCCTCAAACTGCTTTTGCGCAGAGTGGCGGGGCGCTTCGGAGTGCGGGAGACTACGACGACTGGCAAAAGTTTCTGGATGCACTGCATGCCGCCGGAGAGAAAGAGCAAGAGTTTCTGCTCGCGCTGCTTGCTGTCGCAGCCGCATTTGACGGAAAGATTTCAAAGCGTGAGCGCCGCTACCTTCCCATGGCTTTCAAAGATCAGACACAACACTATTTTGATACGATAGAGGAGATGATCGATCTGCTCGAAGCGGGACAACTGCACAAAGCGGCACAGCGAACCGAAATGCTGCTGAAACTCTGACGGGATTTCAGATAATGTAGAGCAGGATTGCCAGAAAGTGCAGTACCGATCCGGCCAGCACAAAGAGATGCCAAATGGTATGGAAATAGGGAATATTATCTTTGATATAGAAGATGACCCCGCCTGTATAGGCGATGCCTCCGGCGACGATTAGCCAGAAACCCGCCGGTTCGATATGTGCACGAAAGGTTTCCAGGACAGTGACGATCAACCACCCCATCGCGACATAGGC
>JANTHT010000032.1 GCA_024762235.1 Sulfurospirillum sp. | reverse complement strand
CTTTTGTACATGATCCATAATTTTGTGACAAACTGGCAAAACGCAGGCCAGGAAAGTCTACATATGTATCATAGAGAATCTGTTTATGACTCTTTTTATAGGTCCTGTCTCCTTTTTGAATGTGAATCGTGTGTGTAATACGTAGCATCTTGCCATGGTTTTGTTTATCTATGATGGTATTCAGTTGAAAATGGAGCATGGTTTCAGGCGCGATAATGTCGGAAAAATCATCTAATTCGAACGTAATATGTTGAGCGGGAATATGAAGTTTCTGTGATTTTGGAAGAGGTGTTTGATAACGTTTGGGCAGTAACGCTATGATATCTTTATCTTCGGATCTATGCAGATCAGTTATGTTTATTTCCCGGGCGTTGTAGAGTCGACTCAGTCGGTTTTCAATCTGTTGTGACAAGCGGTTGAGCGTTCTGCGGATTTGAGGTTTGAGAGGGTAAAAATCCTGTTGATGATGACGATAAATGTGATATGCATTGAATGCATAGACCTGGTCGAGGATGGTCTCTATCTCTTTAGTAAACTGTCTCTTCTCTCCTGTAACATTCTCATCGGGCTGCCTGTGATTGCGTGTTATGACATATCTGTAGGGTTTTGCTGAAGTATCAGCTATTTTTTCAAAGTAAGTTGTGTGGTGCAAACTCTCATTGAGGTCAGCGGCAGGAATACCGTCGAGAAAGTCCGAGAAGTACTCTTTAGGGATGATGGTGTATTTCTCTTTCAGATGCATCAATTTTTTTTCAAAAATCTTTTTAGAAAGAGGTTTCTGCTTAAATTCTCTGAGCAACCTTTTTTTAGATTCCTCAGAAGGAGTTGCGATATGGTAGAGGATGATGTCTCTACCTCCAGTCATGATGTGTGAGATAAAGGCATCGCCATAGCGCTGGTAAAAGTTGTTTCTGTCAAGCTCGTGTTTCACAGCAACAGTGCCTTGGCATGCCGTATCGAAAAGATCTTTCTGCTCGATAAGCGCTATCGTGACAGTATAGGGGTTGATGTTATGATTTTCGAGCAGTTTTCGTACAAGAGTGTGTTGAAAGAAGGATTTATCGAAAGGGATACCGATCCAAGTGAAGAGTCGGCGGTAATTTTTGACGATTCCGATTTTCCTCGTGAGGGGCTGTTTCACTACAGAGGTGCGGCAGTGTCCATCTTTAAAGGGGCTTTGACGTATCTCTCCACTGATAGTATCGTAGCCTTTACAACAAGCATCGTTGGTTATTTGCAGCGCACTGCCGGCAGTGACGAAAAGTGTGAGGCAGATGGAGAGAATGGGTTTACGGATCAAAGTACAACCTCGGGAGAGTCTCTGTTTTAGTTGTGCTATTTTATCCAAAATGCTTTTAGAAACTTCTACTGCAACACTAACATGACAGGTCTATTTTGTTTTAAGCTACATTTGTATAAAATCACGTCTCTTAAATTCAAGCGCCCTTAGCTCAGCTGGATAGAGCATTGGTTTGCGGTACCAAAGGTCGCAGGTTCGACTCCTGCAGGGCGCGCCATGCAACTATTACTTCAATCTAAATTCTTCAAAACAGTTTTATCTTTTTCTTTTTTATCTTTTTCTTTACTTGCAGACGCTAAAATGATAGAATGATTCTTAAATCTTAACAATGGAGTTTGCATGATCAATATCGATTACGTTTCACTGGGCATAGGTATCGTCATAGGAGTTGTCCTGTGGGCGATCAAAAGTTTCTTTACTGTACGACACTACAAAAAAGAGCTCAAAGAGTACAAGAGTCATCTGGAACGCCAGATGAAACTGACGCAGGAGGGGAGCAGAAAGCTCGAAGAGGATCTTGAAAAGCTCAAAAAAGAGAATGAAAATCTGCGCGTCACAGTCAAGACACTGGGGCAAAAACCAGGCAGAAATGAGCTCAGACTTCTCAATATCTACGATTCGGCACTACGCAAGATGATGCTCAAGGCACCTGGATTTGCACAGGGGTGGGAACTCTCCATGCAGGAAGCGGAACGTGAATATGAAGAGAATGAAAAAGGGCTGAAGACTGTGATCAAGAAAGTGTTTGGTCCAAGCATCACCAACAAAAGTGACGTTACGGATGCGGACGTGGGGGAGAAGCACTAGGTTTCGCTCCCTGTTTGGTACTGTTTTGATCGACGATCGGTATCATCGGTTTGTAAAATTCATAGACAAGGGGCTCTTCCCCCTTGAATCTGATATAAATCAAAATATTCTCTTTTTGCTTCGATTGGTAGATCTTGAACATTTCACACGTTTTGGGGATAATGCTCATATGGTAGAGTGCACTGTTTCTGGCATTCATCTTTGAGAAAGGGAGTGTCGATTCGAAACGTACGAGCTTTTTGAGGTCAGGCTTGAGCATCCAGACGACGTAGGGTGCATCGATGTCATACATCGAATTGTTGGTTTGCATCTGCACAAAGCTGTTTTCATGACCGCTGAGAGCAAGCGTATCGGCAAAGAAGATATCTTTCTGTAGCATAGAGAGTATCTTCTGGTCGTAAAAGGCACTCTGGCTGCGCTTTGCAAATATGGCATTGGATTTCTGAAGACCGGCCACAGCCCCGTAGAGAAAATAGACGATGATCCCCAGTAGAAAGATCGAGACGACCAGTTCGATAAGGGTAAATGCCTGACGGTTATGTCTCATTGTTTCTGCAACTTGTAGACATAAGTGGCATGCTCTTTGTCCGAGATGGTGATCTTGTCAAAGAGAAGGGTCATATCCATGACGCTTTGCTGCATGCTCTCCTCCTCATCGCCACTTTCACGCTCCTTCTCTTCGGCAAAGGGAGAAAAGGTGGCATACTCCTCCTGTGTGTAGAGAACCTTTCTCTTTTTGAGGGTTTTGCGTATAGCATCCTCCCGGATATCATAAGCGTCTCGCAGATATTCATACAGATCTTTTTCGCTGTGATGGTATTTTGGATCGTTGTGCATGATCGGTATAGAGCTGAGACGATCGAACTGTGCCTTCTGCACGAGAAAAGCGAAGTTGTTCTTGCTGTTGGTGGAGATCTGAAAAAGACCGGTCGCAACGACGGCGAGTATCGCCACGGAGACCAGGACTTCGATGAGTGTAAAACCGCTTCTGTGCATGCTGTTACTCATAGGAGGTGATCCTTTTCTCTTTCTCATGTGTGTAGCGTGCGAGTGCCTCTTCCATCGAATCGGTGACATTGACATCTTCGAAATAGGGCGGGAAGACGTAGTATCTCTCATTCTGAGAGACGATATAGTTCGAAGCGCTGCCGTTGGGGTAGACGGTGAAGTGAAAACAGACAGGTTTGAGTTTCTCTCCGATGATGACAGGTGTGAACGTGATCTTCCTCTCATGTCCGAAGGGATCGCTTTTGTAAACCTTGATACCTTGAAAGAGGCTGGGTTTTAGATTGATATCCATCTTCTCCTGATACGCATTGTTGATGAAGAGTGCCGCCTTTGTACATTTGTCGTAGAGTACCAGATCGAGGCGTTGTCCCTCTTTATGTTTCTGTGTCAGTATATCGCGAAGAGAGTCCAGTTGTACGATTTTGATATGCTCTTTGGGATTGAAGCGTCCCAGCACCAGTGCATAGACGATACCTATGATCATGACAACGACCATCAATTCGAAAAGGGTAAAGGCTTTATTTCTATCTGTCACGCGTCAAATTGTCCAGTTCATCACATTTTTTGTTAAAGTGGCTTAATTATACCGACATATATGTTATGCTATCATCATATTTATTTTCAGATAAGAGTTGGAACGATGCAAAAGAAAAAGATATTGTTACTCGAAGATGACAACACGCTCAACGAAACAGTGACCGAGTACCTCGAAGAGGAGGGGTACGAAGTCGAGAGTGTCGAAGATGGGGAAGAGGCGCTGGACAGAATCTATGAGAAGAGTTACGATCTGCTGTTGCTGGATGTCAAAGTACCGCATATGAGTGGGTTCGATCTGCTCAAGGAGGTACGGGCACGCGAGATTACCACACCGGCGATCTTCATCACCTCGCTCGACTCCATCGACGACCTGAGCGAAGGGTATGAGAGCGGCTGTGACGATTATATACGCAAACCGTTTGCCCTGAAAGAGCTTTCGATGCGTATGGCGACGATACTCAAGCGCGACTTCTTCCATGCGCCGGGTGAGCGTATCAGCATCGATGACAACGTGGCATACGATATCGACAGCAGTGCGCTCTATATCGACGGAGAGGAGATAGTGCTCAACAAAAAAGAGTCCAAACTGCTCAAGCTCTTCATGCAGAATCAAAATCAGATTCTCTCGCATGAGCGGATCTACGAGAGTGTGTGGGATTATGACGAAAGCGCTTCAGAAGCGAGCCTTCGGACATATATCAAAAATCTGCGAAAACTGTTAGGAAAAGAGAAAATTGTCAGCATCAAAAAGCAAGGCTACAAATTTATCCCGAACCCTGCGTAAAACGCTTCTGTCGTTTCTGCTGCTCTATTCGTTTCTATCGGTCGTCATACTCGCATTTTCCGGAGTTGTCTACTACAATCTCCAGAAAGAGCTGATGCTCGAAGGGCAGACCAACAAACTGCAGGACTACTCCATCAGGCTCATCTCCGCACTGCGCTACCTGCATGAGCATTTCGACGAAGAGCAGACCTATCCCCGCTTCGGTCAGTTTCGCTCAGCGATCTACGACAGTAGTAAGAAGTTGATCTTCTCCACCCTCAGGGAGAACCACGTCAATCTCGACAAAACACTCTACACGCTCCATGACAATATCCACTACGTCACGCTGCTGGAATCCTACTACCTGGGTGCCATGTATGTCGTTATCGAGATTCCCGATGACGGACACTGGTTCGGGTTCATACGCAAAGAGATGATCTTCTACGGGGTGCTCTTCTTCCTGATTCTACTGCTGGCAGGGTACTATCTGATGCGCATGATGCTCGCCCCCGTCAGCAATACGCTGAATCTGCTCGACCGCTTTATCAAAGATACCACCCACGAACTCAATACCCCTGTCAGTGCGATATTGACCAACATAGAGATGATCGATCAGGAGAAGCTCGACCCTGCACTCGCCAAAAAGATTCGTCGTATCGATATCGCTTCGCGTACGATTTCAAATCTCTACAAAGACCTCACATTTGCGGCCCTGGGGCACAACAGGGCGGTAAAGGATGAGAAAGTCGACCTCTACAAGTTGGTGAAAGAGCGTATCGAGTTTTTCAAAGTGATCTCTTCGGCGAAAAATATCGCATGCGTTACCGATCTGAAAAAGGGTGTCACTCTCACCATAGACCGTGCCAGAATGACACGTATTATTGACAATATCCTCTCCAATGCCATCAAATACAACAGGAAAAACGGTTATATAAAGATTACACTCGATGAGAACTTCCTGGAAGTGGAGGATGGGGGTATCGGAATGGACCCTTCACAAGTGCACATGATCTTCGAGCGCTATACACGCCTCAACAAAAGCGAAGGCGGTTTCGGACTCGGTTTGAGTATCGTCAAGTCGATCGCGGATGCCTACGGTCTGAAGGTCAGTGTCAAATCTGAAAAAGGAAAAGGAAGCAGAGTGAGGATTATATGGGGAAAATCATAAAAGTGTGTATGTTTTTAGTGTGGCTCACTGTGCCTGTTGCGAACGCGCAAGAGCATGCACCGCAAGCGAATATCTATAGACAGAACTGCATGAAGTGCCACAAGCAGATGAGTCTGACGATGCAGAAGATTTTTATGCGCTATCTGCTCAAATACAGTAGTGAAGTAGCTGTCAAGTCAGCCATGATAAGTTTTCTCAAAGAGCCGGATTATCTGACATCAGCGCTGCGCAAGGATCAGATCGCGCGTTACGGTCTCAAAAACAGAACCACGCTCAGTGACGAAGCGCTGAAGCGGGCGATTGACATCTACTGGGAGAAATACAAAGTCTTCGGGAAGCTAAAGTGAATTTTTACCCAAAATAGCGTATAATTTCCACAATTGCTCCACAGTTATCTTCTATAATTGTGTTGTAATTAAAACTTAAGGAGACGAGATGAAGAGATTTCTGAGCATCGTTGCAACGTCACTTCTGATGGCGAGTATAGCAACAACGGCGGTTTCAGCTGACCCTGCAAAAGGTCAAAAAATATACCTCAAAAAGCTGAAAAAAAAGTGTGGTTTCAATGGCGCGAAAATGGCTGCCAAACATACACAGGATGAGTGGGAAAAACTTAAAGAGGAAGGCAAGCTCGAAGATGAGATCAAAAAGCAGTGCCCCAATGTCAAAGATCTTAAAGACAAATATCTTGACGATCTGTTCGATTTCTTTTATGAGTATGCAAGTGACAGCGGCAACGTTCCCTCTTGCTAGGCGAACCGGAAACAATATAAAATTAAACTAAATTTCAAGGAGAATAGTGATGAAAAAAATCGTATTATCAATCGTAGCTTTAGGTGCAATGACTTTCCTCGCGGCAGATGGTGCTGCGCTTTACAAGAAGTGTGCAGGTTGCCACGGTGCAAAAGCTGAGAAAAAAGCACTCGGCAAATCTGAAGTAGTTGCAGGCTGGGATGTTGCGAAGATCGAGGAAGCACTCAAAGGTTACAAAGCCGGTACAAGAAATGTACACGGTATGGGTGGTCTGATGAAAGGTCAGGTAGCTTCTTACTCTGACGCTGACATCAAAGCGGTCGCAGAGTATATTCACGGACTGAAATAAGCCTCATCACGCCTTGTGCCATCCGGAGTGATTCCGGATGGCAACTTCACACTTTCACTCTATCCGCTATTCTATCATCTCTTTTCAATAGATATCTTTTTGAAATCGCTTATCAAAAATTACAATAAATTATGGTATACTCACTGCTATTATATTATAGCAGTTGGGAGAGGAAGATGCCAGACAAAGCGATTGTCAAAGCGATTGAAAACGACGACTACATAGGTGTCAAACAGGCGATCAAAAAGGGTGCGGACCTTGAACAGATCGTCGAAAATGAACTCAATGAAAATGAAGAGTCTCTGCTCTTCTACGCCCTCCATCGCAAATGCACGCTCGACACGATTAAACTTCTGATAGAGAGTGGTGTCGATATCTACAAGTGCGATCCCGAAGGTGTCTCGTTTCTCGACGAAGCGATCGTCACGGGCAATCTCGAACTTGTCAGAATGCTTGTCGAAGAGAAGGGTATGGATGTCAACAAGACACAGCGCAAGAGCGGTTTCACCCCTTTGATGCAAGCCGCATGTTACGGCTATACCGACATTGTAGAATTTCTGCTTGCGAAGGGTGCCGATATCGACGCAAGAGATGCCAGCGATCTGGATGTGTTTGATTACGTCCGGAAGCTTCAGCGCAAAAAGATGCAGACATTCCTGGAGACTTATCGCGAAAAAGGGGTATAGGCCTCAGTCGCTGTATCACGATAGGTAACACTTCAGAGAGCTAAGAAACGAGTTTTTCACCTTTTTTCGCTCCCATTTGTAACATTATCCCCATTTAATCTATCTTGTGTTACCATTAAAAATAGCATATCGCTGTTATGCAATCATGATCGCAACAGTGACTAATCAGGAGGCTAGATGGAAGTAAATATGACCATGGAAGGGCTCAAGTTTATGGTCCTCGGCATGACGACGGTCTTTCTTTTTTTACTGCTTATGATAGCGGTACTCAAACTGCAAAAAAAACTACTCGATAAATATTTCCCACCCAAACCGGTTTCCGTGACCCCTGTTCGCAGCACTGTGCAAACTGCTGCATCCGCGACAGAGGAAGAGGAAGAGACGATAGCGGCGATCACAGCGGCGATCACCGAGTTTAAAAAAGGATAGAGAGCGTATGGCAAAAAAACTTATTGATATTATGGATACGACATTCAGAGACGGTTTCCAGTCTGTCTTCGGAGGTCGTGTATTGATGGAGGACTTCTTCCCGGCGGTGGAAGCGGCGAAAGAGGCGGGTATCAGTCACTTTGAGTTCGGAGGGGGAGCGAGATTTCAGAGTCTTTTCTTCTATCTGAATGAAAATGCGTTCGATATGATGGACAAGTTCAGGGAGACTGTGGGGCCCGAAGCCAATCTTCAGACCCTGGCGCGCGGTGTCAATACCGTCATGCTGGATACAGGCAGTAGCGAATTGATCGACCTGCATGCCAAACTTTTCAAAAAACACGGTACGACGACGATTCGTAACTTTGATGCGCTCAACGACGTTGAAAATCTCAAATACAGTGGTCAATGTATCACCAATCATGGCCTGAAGCATGAAGTGGTCGTGACGATCATGGATCTGCCACCGGGATGCACCGGTGCGCACGATGTTGCATTCTACGAGAAAGTCCTGCGCGAAATACTCGATTCCGGTATTCCCTATGACAGTGTCTGTTTCAAGGATGCCAGCGGTACCTCCAGTCCGCACAAAGTCTATGAGACGATCAAAATGGCGAAAAAACTGCTTCCTGAAGATGTGCATGTACGACTGCACACACATGAAACAGCGGGTGTCAGTGTCGCATGCTATCTCGCGGCACTCGATGCCGGTGTAGACGGGATTGATCTGGCGGCAAGCCCTGTCAGCGGCGGTACGGCACAGCCTGATATCCTGACGCTTTTGCATGCGACCAAAGGGAGCAACTACGATCTCGGGGGCCTCGAACTCGAGAAGATTCTGCAGTATGAAGAGGTGCTCAAAGATTGTCTGAGTGACTACTTCATCCCGCCGGAAGCGACACAGGTTTCTCCGCTTATCCCGTTTTCACCGATGCCGGGCGGTGCATTGACAGCCAATACACAGATGATGCGCGACAACAACTCGCTCGACAAGTTTCCCGAAGTGATCAAAGCGATGCGGGAAGTGGTCGAGAAAGGTGGATACGGTACCTCCGTCACCCCGGTTTCACAGTTTTACTGGCAACAGGCCTATGCCAACGTCATGTTCGGACCCTGGAAACAGATCGCACCCGGTTACGGCCGCATGGTTTTGGGTTACTTTGGAAAAACCCCGGTAGAACCCGATCCCGAGATTGTGGAACTTGCCAGTAAGCAGCTCAAGCTCGAACCGACGACCAAAACGGCGCTCGAGCTGGCGGATGCCGATCCCGAGAAATCTCTGGAGCACTTCAGAAAGATACTTGAAGAGAACGGCATCGAAGAGACAGAAGAGAATCTCTTCATCGCAGCTTCCTGCGGAGACAAAGGGATCACCTTTCTGAAGGGTGAGGGAACAGTCAATGTCAGAAAAATTAGTGAAATGAAACCAGAAAAAGGAAGTAGAGAGATGGCAGGTCAATACACAGTCGTAGTCAATGGCAAAAAGTACAATGTGGACATCGTAGAGGGGCATGACGGAGAGGTCACCGTTACCAATGCGACACCGGCGCCGGCCGCACCGGCAGAAGTGCCTGCAGCTGCGACAAGCGGTGGAAAAGGCAGCATAGAGGTTCGTTCACAAACGCCTGGAAATGTCTGGAAGATCGTGGCTAATGTCGGGGACCACCTCAAAGAGGGAGATACGATTATGATACTCGAGGCGATGAAGATGGAGATCGATATTCCCGCACCTCAGGACGGTGTACTCAAGAGCATCGAAGTGGCTCCAAATGACGCGGTCGAAGATGGTCAGCTTCTGGCGACCATGGAGTAATCGATGAACATGATGAAGTTATTCTTCTCTTTTTTGATCTCGGTTTCGCTCTTTCTTCCCTCTGTCGCACAGGCTGGAGAGACGCATGGTGTGAGTCACGAAAACGGCAGTGCCACAGAAGAGGTCTACAAAGAGAAGTCGATCAGTGAACTCTTCTCCAGTTTTTACGATACGACCGGACTCAAGGCGATACTCAATCCCCAGGAGGGTGTCAAAGCACCGGATGGCAAAGAGATGACCCTGTTCGCACAGGGATGGGGACGTGTGATCATGTTCATCGTCTGTTTCGTATTGCTTTATCTCGCGGTCGCGAAAGGATTTGAACCCTTGCTTCTGATCCCTATTGGATTTGGCGGCTTACTGGCAAATATCCCCATAGCGAATCTTGCGGGTGATCATGGCATGCTGGGTATCATCTACAATATGGGTATTGCAAACGAATTTTTCCCATTGTTGATCTTCATGGGTGTCGGGGCGATGACCGACTTCGGTCCTTTGCTCGCCAATCCGAAAACGGCACTTCTTGGTGGCGCTGCGCAGTTTGGTATCTTCGGATCTCTGGTTGCTGCGGCAGCACTGGCGCAGGCAGGTATTTTTGACTTTACGATGAAACAGGCTTCGGCGATCAGTATCATCGGTGGTGCGGATGGTCCGACTTCGATCTTTATCGCGACGGAGCTGGCACCTGAACTGCTGGGTGCGATCGCAGTTGCGGCATACTCGTATATGGCGCTGGTACCGGTGATACAGCCTCCGATCATGAAAGCCCTGACGACGGAAGAGGAGCGTAAGATCAAGATGACGACGACCAGACAGGTCTCCAAACTGGAAAAGATGCTCTTTCCGCTGATCGTCCTGGTACTGACGATTTTGGTACTTCCGGATGCGACACCGCTCATCGGTGCACTCTGTTTCGGGAACTTTGCCAAAGAGACCGGCGTTGTAGACAGACTGAGCGATACGATGCAAAACGCTTTGATCAACATTGTCACGATCTTTCTGGGCCTGGGTGTCGGTTCCAAACTTGCTTCTGATAAGTTCCTTGTTGCGGAGACACTTGGTATCATGATTATCGGCCTGGCTGCATTTGCAGTGGGTACAGCTGCCGGTGTATTGATGGCGAAAGTGATGAACAAATTTTCAAAAGAGCCTATCAACCCGCTCATAGGCGCTGCAGGTGTCTCTGCTGTGCCGATGGCGGCGAGGGTAGCAAGTAAAGTGGGGCAGGAATATAACAAGTCGAATATCCTGCTGATGCATGCGATGGGTCCGAACGTGGCGGGTGTCATTGGATCGGCGGTAGCAGCGGGTGTGCTTCTGTCTATTTTTAAATGATAGGGTATATTTACCGATATTTAACACTATAGAGACTAATTTTCAATGAAGGAACAGAAGATGATCACAAAAGCGGATCTCGAGGCAATGGGAATCAAAGATGTCAAAAACATCTATTACAACTCCGATTATGACGAACTTTACAGACATGAAGTGGAGCAGGACAAAGAGCTTGTTTCCGCGAACGGTGCTGTCATGGTCGACACGGGAATCTTTACAGGACGCAGCCCTAAAGACAAATATTTTGTAGATCAACCGCCATCCAACAAATACATCGCATGGGGTGAAATCAACCAACCCATCTCGAAAGAGGTATTTGACGAACTTTTTCAAAAAGCCAAAGATGAGTTTCAGGGTAAAGATATCTATGTACAGGATCTCTATTGCGGTGCCAGCGAGAGTAGCAAGAAGAGTATCCGTGTCATCACGGAGATTGCCTGGCAGGCACATTTTGTAAAAAATATGTTTATTCGACCGACGGAAGAGGAGCTCGAAAACTTCAAGCCTGACTTCGTACTCTACAATGCATGTAGAGTGGTCGATGAAGATTGGCAGAAACATGGACTCAATTCGGAAGTCTTTGTGGTTTTCAACATCGAAGAGAATGTCGCGGTCATTGGCGGTACGTGGTACGGTGGCGAGATGAAAAAAGGTATCTTCTCTATGATGAACTACTGGTTGCCGCTGGAAGGCAAGCTGCCGATGCACTGCTCTGCGAACGTTGGTGAAAAGAACGATACAGCGCTCTTCTTCGGACTATCGGGTACCGGTAAAACGACGCTCTCCGCAGATCCCAAACGCAGACTTATCGGTGATGATGAGCATGGCTGGGACGATGAGGGAATCTTCAACTTCGAGGGTGGCTGCTATGCCAAATGTATCGGTCTCAATCCGGAGAACGAACCTGAAATATATGGTGCGATCAGACAGAATGCACTTTTGGAAAATGTCGTGGCCGATGAAAAGGGTGTCGTGGATTTCAGTGACGACACCAAAACGGAAAATACACGTGTCTCCTATCCTATCCACCATATCCCAAATCATGAACCGACACTCAGGGGAGATCATCCCAAAAATATCATCTTCCTGAGTGCGGATGCATTCGGCGTGTTGCCTCCGGTCAGCAAGTTGACAAAAGAGCAGGCGATGTACTATTTCCTCAGTGGATATACCGCAAAAGTGGCGGGTACCGAGCGGGGTATCACCGAACCGGTGGCGACATTCAGCGCATGTTTCGGCGAAGCTTTTTTACCGCTGCATCCGACGGTGTATGCCAAACTGCTGGGTGAGAAGATCGAAAAGCACAATGTCAACGTCTATCTGGTCAACACCGGCTGGACCGGCGGAGCGTACGGTGTCGGCGAGCGTATGAGCCTCAAAGCGACAAGAGCGTGTATCGATGCGATCATGGATGGCTCGATTCTGAAGAGTGAATTTGATACAACGGACAGATTCGGTCTCCATTTTCCGACAACGCTGCCTGGAGTCGATGCAAAATTACTCAACCCTAAAAACGCCTGGCAAGATAAAGAGGCCTATTTTCAGACACGTGACAAACTCGCGAAGATGTTCGTCGAAAATTTCAAAAAATATTTGAAAGAGGATGCCGATTTCGACTATTCTGTCGCAGGTCCGAAACTATAAGGCACTTTGCGTTCAAAATCACTACTTACGCGTACCGTCAGGGGAAGCAGACATAAACTGTTTCCCCGGCTGTACATCGATACTTTAGAGATACCCTTAAGAATCTTCTCAAAATAAATCCACTATAATACAAAAAGATATAGTTATAAAAAATATAAATATTCATTATCAAAGGGGATCATGATGAAAAATGTACTGGTCTTGGGAGGTGGATTTGCGGGTCTGGAAGCCGCTATCTTTTTGCGTAAATATGGCTTTGATGTGACACTGATCAGCGAGAGAGATTATCTTTATATCTATCCGACTTCGATCTGGGTACCTACAGGTGAATCGTCATTTGAAGATGTCACTCTTCCCCTGGAAAAGTTACGGGATGTACACGGTTTCAAACTGATTATCGACAAGGTGGAATCGATTAAAAGCGCAGAAAAGCGTGTCTATGCGCAAAACGGAACGTACGGTTATGACTACCTCGTCGTGGCACTCGGAAGTGGCAAGATGAAGCATAAAGGGATAGAAAATACCCTGACGATCTGTGGTGCACCGGAGGAGTCTCTGAAGATTAAAGAGCGTATTGACGCACTGATTGCAAAGGGAAGCGGCAAGATTGCAATGGGGTTCGGGGGCAATCCCAAAGATCCGAGCAATGTGCGCGGTGGACCGACATTTGAAGTACTCTTCAATGTTCATAACGAGTTGAAGAAAAAGGGTATCCGGGATCACTTCGAACTCACCTTTTTTGCACCTATGGCAGAACCCGGCAAGCGTATGGGGCCGCAGGCTTTGAAGATGATGGATCTCTATTTCAATAAACTGGATATCAAAAAACAGGTGGGCAAAAAGATTCTGGAATTCAGAGCGGACGGTATCGCTTTTGAAGATGGGATCTTCGTAGAGAGTGATTTTACGATGTTTATCGCTGCCGGTGACGGCCATCCGGTTTTTGCCGACTCCGATCTGCCGCTCAATGAATCCGGTTTTGTCAAAATCAACGACTTTTGTGAAGTTGAGGGAGTAGAAAATGTATTCGCTGTCGGTGACAGTGCGGAAGTGCTGGGACCGGAGTGGCGTGCGAAACAGGGGCACATCGCCGAAGTGATGGCACGAAACACCGCTTTTAACATCAAAGCCAAAGAGGAAGGGAGCAGCGAACGCAAGGGGTATCAGGAGCATCTGAATATCCTCTGTGTCATGGACAGCGGAGATGGAGCCGCTTTCGTCTATCGCAGCGACAAACGTGGTATGATGATCCCGATGCCCGTCGTCGGCCACTGGATGAAAAAAGGGTGGGGCTGGTACTACAAAAACTCTAAGCTGAACAAAATCCCGAGACTGCCGGGACTCTAAAAAAAATTGGCTATAATTTCTCCAAAAAAGTGGGGAAATTATGGCAAAACTCGCATCAGGACGTGTCACAGAACAGAGCTCCGAATTACTCGACCGATTTAACGCTTCACTACCGTTTGACCGAAAACTCTATGCAGAAGATATCAGAGGCTCCATCGCCCATGCGACGATGCTGCATGCCCAGGGGATCCTGAACGACAGCGAACTCTCCGATATCGTCAGCGGATTGCAGCAGATCGAAAAGGAGATCGAAGAGGGGAGCTTCTCGTTCGAGATCGGTGATGAAGATATCCATATGGCGATCGAAAAGTGTTTGACGGAAATGATCGGTGATACCGGAAAGAAACTGCATACTGCCAGAAGCAGGAACGACCAGGTCGCACTCGATTTTCGTCTCTATGTGCAGAAAAATACGCTTCGCGTCAAATCACAACTCTTAAAACTTGAAGCAGTGCTGCTGAAGATCGCCAAATCAAACACCGATACGATGCTACCCGGCATGACCCATCTGCAACACGCACAACCGATCAACTTTGCCTATCACATGTTGGCCTACATGAGTATGTTCAAACGTGACATAGAGCGGTTTGAGAGTGCCTATCTGCGCAACAACTACTCCCCGATCGGATGTGCCGCGCTTGCCGGTACGCCACACCCGATCGACCGGGAAAAGACGGCGGAGTTGCTCGGTTTCGAAGCACCGACGATCAACTGCCTTGACACCGTAAGTGACCGTGATTTCGCACTCGATATCCTCTACAATATCTCCGTACTGATGACACACATCTCAAGACTCTCTGAAGAGTTGATCCTCTGGTCGAGCAGCGAGTTCGGTTTCATCTCCCTGAGTGACAGCTACTCTACCAGCAGCTCCATCATGCCGCAGAAGAAAAATCCCGACGTCCCCGAACTGCTTCGCGGGAAAACAGGGCGCGTCTATGGCAATCTGATCGCACTGCTGACGGTGCTGAAGGGGTTGCCTCTGGCCTATAACAAAGATATGCAGGAAGATAAAGAGGGAGTGTTCGACAGTGTCGAGACAGCGCTGCTCTCGGTCGAGATACTGACTGCTGCGCTGGATACGATGACCGTGCACAGAGAGAAGATGGCGCAGGCATGCAGGCAAGGACATCTGAGTGCGACCGATCTGGCAGACTATCTGGTGCAAAAGTGCGGTATGCCTTTTCGCGATGCCTACAAGATCACCGGGGCGATTGTCGTTGAGGCGGAAAAGATGGAGGTCGACCTGAGCGAGCTCCCTGTCGAAGTGATCAAAGCCTTCGCACCCTGTGTCGGTGACGATGTCGAAACATTCCTCGACTTGCGTCACTCGATGAACGCACGCACGTCACAGGGAGGCACAGCAACAACAGAGACAGAGCATCAGATCGCATGGTTTGCAGCATGGCTGGAGAGCAAAGCGCGTGAATAGATCTGCACTGCTCTTTTAGCCCAGATGCAGAGGCTGTTTTCTGAAAAATGTAAGCAGGTAACGGTAGAGGTCTTTATCACGATTGTTGTAGCGAAATTCGCACTCTTTGAGATGCAGATAGATATTTTGTGTCGATATACCGCGAAATTTGACCAGTCTTGTTTTCGTATAGCCCCAGAAGGCTGAAACTTCCAGATTTTGCGACTGATGCTGTAACGGATGCTGGAGTTGCACAAAACGTTTCGATGAAAAATCGATCACACCGCTGTAGGCTTTTGGCAAGATAGCATTGATAGCAGCGATATCCTTCCTTCGAACCGCTTTATAGATTTCATGATTGAGCTGCAGCGGAAGGGGTTCGACGTTGATTCTGTGGTTTTGCGCTTCGACGCCGAAAAGCATCAGTGT
>JANTHT010000031.1 GCA_024762235.1 Sulfurospirillum sp. | reverse complement strand
TGAGGAAATTGTGTAAAATTTTGCCGGATTGCGTCATAAAGTACGATACCTACGGCTACGGAGAGGTTGAGGCTTCTGCCATTTTTGGACATGGGGATCGTGATCATATGCTGAGGCTTTAGTGCCATCAGCTCGGGCGGGAGCCCTTTCGTCTCCGAACCGAAGAAGAGATAGTCCCCCGGCTGAAACGCTGCCTGAAAGTAGGGTTTGTCGGTTTTGGTGGTCGCGAAGAAAAAGCGGTCAACATTTTTTGCATGTTCGTGCAAAAAATCCTCCAGAGACTCCCAGACCGTGACATCCAGCAGCTTCCAGTAGTCCAGTCCCGCGCGTCTCAGCGCTTTTTCACTCATGTCAAATCCAATCGGCTTGACGATGTGCAATCTGCTGTCGGTATTGACGCAGATACGGCCGATGGAGCCGGTATTTTGGGGAATCTGTGGATGCACCAGGACGATGTTGAACATCAGAAAATAATCGTCCGGTTGCCATAGATGAAGATCCGGTCTTCGAGGGCGAGATCGAGTGCGTTGGAGAGGACCACTTTTTCGACATTGCGCCCCGCCAGCTGCATCGCTTTCCAGTCATACTCATGATTCACACGAATCACGTCCTGCGCGATGATCGGCCCCTCGTCGAGGTTGTCGTTGACAAAGTGCGCCGTCGCGCCGATGATCTTCACACCCCGCTGGTACGCCTGTTTGTAGGGATTGGCGCCGATGAAAGCGGGCAGAAAGGAGTGGTGGATGTTGATGATGCGGTTTTCGTAGTGTCTGACGAAGTCGCTCGAGAGGATGCGCATGTACTTCGCCAGTACGATCAGATCGGGCCTGAACTCTTCGAGGATCGTCAGGATTTTCTGTTCATGCGTTTTACGGTCGATATTTTCCGCCGAAACGTAAAAATAGGGAATCCCGAACTTTTCGCTCAGCTCCCGGAGCGTCTCGTGGTTGGAGATGACCGCCTGGACGTTGGCGAAGAGTTCGCCGCTGTAGTTTTTCAGCAGGATATCCCCGAGGCAGTGTGACTCCCTCGTCGCCAGCAGGACGATATTTTTGGCACGTCTGGCACCGAGATAGACATGCGCATCCTGCGGCAGTACTTCAAGCAGCTGTTCTTTGAGCGAGAGGATGTCGACATCCCCGATAATCCGCGCACGGAAGAAGAACTTTTTATTCTCCTGATCGACGAATTCATGGTTCTTTTCGATATTGAGATCGTTTTTGTAGATGACATCGGCGATGCGGTAGATCAGCCCCTTCTCGTCCGAACAGTCTATTTTGAGTATATACTGGCTCATGCTTCTCCTAAAAAATGGTCTATGGCGGCTTCATTCGCCTTCGCCTCTTCATACCCCATCGCGAAAAAGGTATCGAACTCTCTGGTATTGAAGATCGAGTATTTCGACAACTCAGGGGGTTCGATATAGAGATCGCAGATCCGTCTCCCCTCTCTGATGTTGGCATTTAGCATGATAAAGAGCGACTTGTAGAGCCTGCTTTTGAAACTGCGTGGCACCGACTCGAACATCGGATTGACATTGATGCCGATAATCCTGTCGCAACTGTTCTGTAACGGTGCAGCGGGCAGATTGTCGTAAAAGCCGCCGTCTATGTAGAGTTCTCCCTCCACCTCCACCGGCGCAAAGATCGGTGTCAGCGCACTCGATGCAAGTACGAGTCTCGCCAGATCCCCTTCGCTCTTGTACTCGGCCACTCCTGTGCGGAAGTTGACTACTGTACAGAAAAAGGGGATCTTCAGCGACGCAAAATCGCGAAGCCCGAGTTCGTCGTGCAAAAAACGGTGTGCCCCGACGATGGTATAGAGCGATCCCCTGTGCAAATGATACTTTAGAAAAGATTTAAAATCGATCTCTTTGAGCAGATTCAGAATCTGCCGCGGTGACCTGCCGCCGGCGTAAAGTGCCGCCGCGATCGCACCGCCGCTGCTGCCGCTGACCGCATCCGCCCTGACACCTTTCTCTTCCAGAAAAGCGAGTACGCCCAGCTGTGCGACACAGCGTGCGCCCCCTCCCGAAAGTGCTACACCCGTGCGCATGCTCGCTCTATTTTATCTGTTGCAGACGCGCATCGACCTGCGCAAGCAGCAGTTGCAGATATTTAAGCGTGATCTCAAGCTTCGCTTCGGGCTCTTTGATCTCGGAAGAGTGGAGTCCTTTGAAAAGCACTTCAAGCCGCTCTTTGGTATGTTCCAAAAAGGCGATCTCCTCATCCCTGCTACCCGTTTGAGGTTTTTGTGCCACTTCCGATTCACGCTGCGACTGTGCCGCTTCTTCGATCCTGTTGTCGAGCTCTTCGAGCGTGGAGAGTACCAGATCTTTCAGTTCCATGATTTTGCCAGCCACTTTTCAAACTTCAAAAACTGCGCTTCGCTGTGCATCTCCATGAAGTACTTCAGCGCTTTGGTGTTGATACGCTTCAGACGCAGCACCGCCGCCCTGAGCTCTCTGTCTTCGGGATTTTTACGCAGATGCTCCCGGTAGATCTGCAGTGCATCGGCCAGGTGCCCCTGTTTTTCATAGATGCGTGCGAGTGTCAGTGTACTCATGCGTTTTTGGAGACATATTCCGCTATGTAGGAACCGAGCTCTGTCGTCGAGCAGACCTCTTTGGCACCGTAGTCGGCGATATCTTTGGTGCGGCATCCGTCCCGGAGTATCTGCTCGATCGCCTCTTCGATACGATTCGCCGCATCCTCTTCACCGAACGAAAAGCGCAGCATCATCGCCGCACTTGCGATCGTCGCGATCGGGTTGGCGATCCCCTGCCCTGCGATATCGGGCGCGGAACCGTGAATCGGCTCGTAGAGTGCCACTTTACCGCCTACCGACGCGGAGGGGAGCAGGCCGATGGAGCCGCTGATCATACTCGCTTCGTCACTGAGGATATCGCCGAAGATATTGCCTGTGAGGATGACATCGAACTGTCTCGGGTTGCGTACCAGCTGCATCGCGGCATTGTCGACATACATGTGTGTCAATTGCACTTCGGGATACGCCTGCGCTACCTCTTCGACGATATTGCGCCAGAACTGGCTCACTTCCAGAACGTTGGCCTTGTCTACCGAACAGACACGTTTATTGCGTTTCATCGCCGCTTTGAAGCCCTCATGCGCGATGCGCTCCACCTCTCTGCGTGTGTAGACCATCGTGTTGAAAGCCTTCTCTTCGCCGCGTTCACGCGGCTGCCCGAAGTAGATACCGCCGGTCAGTTCACGCATCACCAGCATGTCGACCCCTTCGACCACTTTTCGCTTGAGTGTACTGGCGTCGACCAGCTCGTCATAGACTTTGACAGGACGGTAGTTGGCATAGAGATCAAGCGCCTGTCTGAGTCTCAGAAGACCGCTTTCGGGGCGTTTGTCACGGGGAAGGCTGTCCCACTTCTCTCCGCCGATCGCACCGAAAAGGACCGCATCCGCCTCTTTGCACCCTTCGATCGTCTCTTCCGGCAGGGGATCGCCGGTGATATCGTAGGCGATACCGCCCATCAGCAGTTCGCGATATTTGAAATCAAAATCGGAAACGGAGGCGAGCGCATCGAGTACTTTGATTGCTTCGTCGACAATCTCCGGACCGATACCGTCGCCCTTGATAACGGCGATTTTATAGATCTTTGCCATCTAGTTGTCCTCCTGCATCATTTCCGCTTTGGCGAAATTGATCAATCCGCCACAGTTGATCAACTCCTGCATGAAAGGAGGAATCGGTGTGAAAGTGAACGTTTTGTGTGTCGTCATGTCGTCGATCTTTCCGCTGTCGAGGTCGATCTTGATCAGATCTCCCTCACTGATCTCGTCGCTCTCTTTCAGTTCGAAGATCGGAAGTCCCATGTTGAAAGCATTTCGGTAGAAGATGCGGGCGAAACTTTTGGCGACGACAGCCGATACACCCGCCGCTTTGAGTGCGATGGGCGCATGTTCACGGCTGCTGCCGCAGCCGAAGTTCTCTCCGGCGACGAGGATATCTCCGGGTTTGAGTTTGGTGATGAACTCCGGATCGGCGTCTTCCATGACATGTTCTGCGAGTTTGTGTGGATCGGAGGTATTGAGATAGCGTGCGGCGATGATCAGATCGGTGTCGATATTGTCACCGAATCTCCAGACATTGCCAGTGATGATGTTCATAAAAAACCTTTGTCTCTTGATAAAATGCGGCTATTTTATCCAAAAAAAGCACAAAAGTATGTAAAAAAGCCGATTAGTTCACTCAGTAAAGTTTCTTTTCCTCCTCTTCCAGCTCTCTGAAACCGTAGCGGATGTAGAGATACTCCACACCGCCCAGATAGTAAAAAAGTCCACCAAACAGTGTCAGTGAAATCATGAAAAAGAGCATACAGCCGCCCTAACGCTTCAACTGGTTGACAGTCTGCAGCATCTCATCGGAGGTGGTGATCGCCTTGGAGTTGGCTTCGTAAGCCCGCTGTCCGGTGATCAGGTCGGTCATCTCCTCGACCAGCTGCACGTTACTCATCTCGACAAACCCCTGTTTGATCTGGCCGAGCCCCTCCAGACCCGCGGTCCCTGTGACGACATCGCCCGAAGCGACGGTCTGGATATAGTTGTTGTCTCCGAGAGAGTGCAATCCCGCAGGGTTGATGAAGTTTGCAAGTTCGATCTGCCCGACCTGATTGGGCTCGGTATCGCCCGCCTGCAGTACGGAGACGGTGCCGTCCGTACCTATAGAGACGGTCACGGCGCTGGGCGGAATCGTGATCTCGGGCAACAGTTTGTAACCGTCTGCGTTGACGATCGTCCCGTTTCCATCGACTTTGAAAGCGCCGTTTCGGGTATAGGCGGTCGATCCGTCGGGCAGCTCGATCTGGAAAAAACCGTTGCCGGTGATGGCGAGGTCGAGGTTGTTGCCCGTCTCCTTGAAGTTACCCTGCGTAAACTGCTTGGTGATCGCTGTGGGACGTACACCCAGCCCCACTTCGATACCCGTCGGAGAGCCGAGTGTCGTACCCGACCCCACACCGGCATACTCCATCACCTGATAGAAGAGGTCGGCGAACTCCGCGCGCTGCTTTTTGTAGCCGATCGTATTGACGTTGGCGATGTTGTTCGAGGTGGTATCGATCTGTGTCTGCTGCGCCAGCATCCCTGTGGCGGCGGTGTAGAGTGATCTGATCATCTTATAGCTTCTCCTATGCTCTTGTTGTTGTCAGTTTGGTGATGGCATCTTTGTTGAGCTCATCCATGTGTGTCGTCATGACACGCTGGTACATCTCGACCAGGCGGTTGGTCTCGATCAGCGACACCATCTCTTCGACGGCGTTGACGTTGCTGATCTGCTGATACCCCTGCTTGACGAAAGCACCCTGGTCGTTGACCTGAATCGCGTTTTGCGCGGGATTTTCCAGTTTGTAGAGTGTATCACCCTCTTTGTCGAGCAGTTTGGTGTTCTTGACCCGCGCGATGTAGAGCCGCGCCACTTTGTCACCGTCCATACTGAGCGTGCCGTCGTCGGTCAGGTAGAGCGCGTTGCCCCGTGGCACACGGATACCGCGTTCACTGGCGCTGGAGAAACTTTCCGGCAACAGTTTGTACCCCTCTTTGGTGACGATATAGCCATCGGCATCGATGTCGAAGCTGCTCTGCTGCGTCAGCCGCACACCGTTCGGCGTATCGACCAGAAAGAAGAGATCGGGCTCTTTGAGCGCGAAATCGAGCGGGTTTCCGGTATGGCGCATCCGCATCGAAGAGAAGTCGGTATAGTGGTCGACGATCCGCGGGACACGGTTGACGGTACGGTTGAAAAACTTCGCCGCCTCTTTGGTATGGTTTTGCAGCGGCAGTTCGTCGCGCTTCTCCTGATAGATACGCTCAAAATCCCCGATCACGACGTTGTCCCGGCGAAATCCGGAGGTGTTGACATTGGCCAGGTTGTTGGAGATGACGTCGAGTTTGTTGAACTGTGTCACCATCGCACCCGTGACCTGATAGTATCCATTCTGCATGCGCTTCTCCGATCAAGATGATTCTCTCCTCTACCAAGCATAAAGCGTGCCAGTTTGATTGCACCACTTTCCTTTACCCCGGATAAAAAGATTTTCAATTTAAACTAAACGTAAGTATTTTTGGGTATAATTTTAGGCTTAAAATCAGAGTCAAACGGTAAAAACAGAGAAATTTTCTTGACTTCTTCCCGCTACATATAAAGACACGAGGGGACACATAACAGCATGTCTGCAAAAGAATTAAACAAAGCACTCGAAGCACTCTTCAGCAGCCACAAAGATGACTATGTCACATTTGAGGAGTTGATGGACCTGTTCCCGAAACAGCCCACAGCCGCCAATGCTAAAAAAGTGCTGGCATTGATGAAACAGTACAACGTCAAGATCGTCTCCGCTGCGGAGATCGCCAAGATCAAAAACATCCAGGAAGCGCAGCAGCGCGAAGAGGAGCGCCTGAAACTGCAGGATGAAGCGCTCGAAAAAGAGTTCGACCTCGCCAAAGAGAAAGAGTTGCTCGAGTGGTCCAGAAGCGACTCCCCGGTGCGCATGTATCTGCGCGAGATGGGTCAGGTTCCCCTGCTCACCAAGGAGGAGGAGATCGAGATCAGCAAAAAGATCGAACTGGGTGAAGATATCATCATCGACGCGTTCTGTTCCGTTCCCTACCTGATCGACTTCATCCTCGACTACAAAGAGGCACTGATCAACCGGGAGCGTCGCGTCAAGGAGCTCTTCAAAAACTTCGATGACGACGGTGACAGCGACGACGAAGAGGAGAACGATTCCGAAGAGGGCGCTGCCCCGGCCAAAAAGGGGGACAACAAGCGCGAGAAGAAAGTCAACGAAGCCTTTAAAGCGCTTGAAAAAGCGAAAAAAGAGTGGGTCAAAATCTCTTCGACAGAGCTTCCCGAAGATGCCTCCGAAGAGGATCAGATCAAGCACATGCTCGCGATGGCTTACAAAAAGAAACTCCTCAAAGAACGCCTGATGGATCTGGGCCCTACCAGCAAGCTGATCAACGAACTGGTCAAATCGATGGAGACGGCACTCAAAACCGACGACGGTTTCGAAAAGGAGCTCAAAAAGCTGGAGTACAAACTGCCGCTTTTCAACGAGCAACTACGCGAAAACCATCGCAAGATCCTGGAGAAGATCACCAGCATGAGCAAAGAGGATATCCTCGCTGCCGTTCCCGAAGCGACGATGGTCTCCACCTACATGGAGATCAAAAAACTCTTTCAGACCAAAGAGGCGAGTAAGAACAGCTTCAACCTCGAACCCGAGCGCCTCAAGGAGATCCTCGAACAGATCAAACGCGGCAAGGCGATTGCGGACAAAGCAAAGACACGCATGGCCAAGTCCAACCTCCGCCTCGTCGTTTCGATTGCCAAGCGCTACACCAACCGCGGATTGCCCTTTTTGGATCTGATTCAGGAGGGGAACATCGGCCTGATGAAAGCGGTCGACAAATTCGAGTACAAAAAGGGGTATAAATTCTCCACTTACGCGACCTGGTGGATCAGGCAGGCGATCAGCCGCGCCATCGCCGATCAGGCCAAGACGATCCGTATCCCGATCCATATGATCGAAACGATCAACCGTATCAACAAGATCACCCGCAAGCATCTGCAGGAGTTCGGGAAAGAGCCCGATCTGGAAACGATCGCCGAAGAGGTGGGACTGAGTGTCGACAAAGTCAAAAACGTCATCAAGATCACCAAAGAACCGATCTCCCTCGAAGCCCCTATCGGCAATGAAGACGACGGCAAGTTCGGTGACTTCGTCGAAGACAAAAAGTCGGTCGCACCGATCGAGTTTATGCTCAAAAACGATCTTAAACATCAGATCGACGACGTACTCGACCAGCTCAACGAACGTGAACGTGCCGTCGTACGCATGCGTTTCGGACTGTTAGACGACGAAAGCGACAGAACACTCGAAGAGATCGGCAAAGAGCTCAACGTTACACGCGAGCGTGTCAGACAGATCGAAAACTCCGCGATCAAAAAGCTCAAACACCCCAAAGTGGGACGTAAACTGAAAAACTATATCGAAGAGTAGGATTACCCCGCTCTTCTCCCCTCAAAAAGCGCTACCAGCGGCACGACCGTAAGGCCGAGCACATATCCCCATATCTCCAGTAAATCATGACGATTCAGATATAAAAAACCGAGTACCAGGATCACATAGGCAGCCACGCGCAGCGGTGAGACGGCCGCACTGATCGTCACGGCGAGGTTTTGCATACCCTTTTTGAGCCCACCAATCTTACGGCGCTCCTCTTTGATCACCTGTTTCAGCTCCTCTGCGCCGGGAGCCGGTGCCGTCTCTTCCCCGTCGTAGAGTTCGAATCGGTCATCGATCGTATCGAGTTCGTCCCGATCCTCAGGAGGGATATCGCCTGTCGCGATCTTTTTCTCTATCAGCCGCTTGTAAGACCAGAAGGAAGCGAGTGTCGCAAGCAGGGAACTGATAAAAGCGACCTGCGAACTGATGAGCCAGTGCATGCCGAAGCGCAGAGAGAGCGCCACGACAAAAAGATCGGCGACGACCATCCAGTAGAGCAACCGGCTAATACTTCTCATCCCAGTCGTCATCGTCGTCCTGCGTTTTGTTGTAGTGTTTGTAACGCGGATCCTCCTTGAGTTCATCGAGTTCCGCTTTCTGTTTGTCGTAGGCTTTTTTGATATTGAGCCCGGCTGCCGCGACACCCCAGAAGACGCCCAGCCAGAAGAGCCACTCGTAACCGAAATATCTGCGCATCAGGATCCCCAGCCCTACGCCGATCAGTATCGCCACGACGATCGAGACACCCAGCGAGAGTTGCTCGGCACCCTCGATAATCTTGCCATATTTGGGTTTTTGCTCCTCTTCACTCATGCGATCTCTTTGAATACTTTGAAGGCTTTGTCGATTGTCTCGGAGATCATCGCATCGTCCATCGCACTGCAGATGAATCCTGTCTCGAACTGACTGCATGCGAGGTAGATCCCCGACTCGAGCATCCCGCGGTGAAACGCCGCGAAGCGTTCGGTGTCACTGGCCAGAGCGTCATCGAAATTTTTCACCTCTTTATCGTTGAAGAAAAATCCGAACATGCTGCCCCGCACCTCGACCTGCAGCGGTATCCCGAAGTGCTCTGCAGCAGCGCGGAAACCTTCGACCAAACGTGTCGCTTTCTGCTCCAGCTCTCTGTAGAGGGAAGGCATCTCTTTCAGTTTGCGCAGTGATGCCAGACCCGCGGACATCGCGACAGGATTGCCGCTGAGTGTCCCCGCCTGATAAACAGGCCCGTCGGGAGAGAGGCGGTTCATGATCTCTTCGCGTCCGCCGAAAGCGCCGACGGGCATACCGCCGCCGATCACTTTACCGAGCGTCACCAGATCCGGTGTGACGGAAGTGATCCCCTGCGCACCCCTGAGCGATGCGCGAAAACCGCTCATCACTTCGTCGAAGATCAGCAGCGCACCGTGTGCGTCACAGAGCTGCCTGAGTCCCTCCAGAAAAGCCTCCTCCGCAGGCACCAGCCCCATGTTCCCCGCGATCGGTTCTATGATGACACACGCGATCGAATCAGAGGCATCGGCAAAGCACTTTTCGACACTCCCGAGATCGTTGTATTTTGCCAGCAGCGTATGTTTGGTCAGATCCGCCGGCACACCCGGAGAAGATGGCGTACCGAACGTGACCGCCCCGCTGCCCGCCTGCACCAGCAGCGAATCGCTGTGCCCGTGATAACACCCCTCGAACTTGACGATATCGTCACGCCCGGTAAATCCCCTCGCCAGACGTATCGCACTCATGACCGCTTCGGTACCGCTGGAGACAAAACGTACTTTGTCGATGCTCTCGAAGAGCGCGACAATCTCTTTCGCCAGCTCCGTCTCCGTCTCTGTCGGTGCACCGAAACTGAGCCCTTTTCGGACGCTCCCGATCACTGCCGCTTCGATATCGGTGTCACAGTGTCCGAATATAAGCGGCCCCCAGCTCTGCACATAGTCGATATATCTGTTCCCGTCGATATCGATCAGATAAGCGCCCTCGCCGCGTTCGATAAAAGGAGGCGTACCTCCGACACTCTTGAATGCACGCACAGGAGAATCGACACCCCCGGGAATCACCGCTCTTGCCGCTTCGTATGCGGCGATCGATTTGTCATGTATCATCATTGTACCCTTCTCTTTTTTTCACTTTTTCTGTTTTGATCGGATAGATAGTAGTAGAGGTAAGCCATCTCCATCTCGGTCAGAAAATACTCCGGCATGAGACCGGAGCGTCGTTTAAGCGCATTTTGGAAACGCGCCAGTGGCAGATCGACGATGGGAGGTGCCGTGATCTCATGCAGTTTGCCGTCGGTGATATAGCGACTGATGACACCGCCCTCGCCCTTGGGACCGTGACACTTCGCACAGCTGATACCACGCGGGTTTTTGTAGAGCATCTTTGCGTACTCGTACCTGGTCAAAAAAGTGTCGTCAGCATCGAGATAACAGAGGCAAAACAGTGCCGTAAGCGCAAACTTTACCGCCATTTTCATCCCATTCGTCCTTTAACTAAAAATGGTATAATAGCGAAAAAACGATAAAGGCAGTTGATGCAAATACTCGACGGTAAAGCGCTCGCCGCAAAAATCCGCAAAAAAGCGGCAGACGATGTCGCAGCCCTCAAAAACAAGGGCATCACCCCGGGGCTGGCGGTCGTCCTGGTCGGAGACGACCCCGCCAGCCACACCTACGTCAAGATGAAAGAGCGCGCATGTGAAGAGACGGGAATCTACTCCATCGTACACAAGATGCCTATCGATATCTCCGAAGAGAAGATCCTGGAGACGATCGAGATGATGAATCACAATCCCAATATCGACGGGATACTGATCCAACTCCCGCTTCCCGCGCATATCGATACACAAAAAGTGCTCAACACCGTCTCTCCGAACAAGGATGTCGACGGTTTCCACCCCTACAATGTCGGAAACCTCGTACTCGATATCGACTGCTTCGTCCCCTGTACGCCGCTGGGCGTCATGAAGCTGCTCGAAGCGTATGACATCAACCCCAAGGGGATGGATGCCTGCGTGGTGGGTGCGAGCAATATCGTCGGCAAACCGATGATGCACCTGCTGCTGAACAAGTTCGCGACGGTCGACATCTGCCATATCCACACCAAAGAGCTCAAAGCCCATACATCGCGGGCGGACCTGCTGATCGTCGGTGTCGGCAAAGAGAAGCTGATCACCGAAGAGATGGTCAAAGAGGGTGCCATTGTCATCGATATCGGCATCAACAAAACTGCCGAAGGCAAGATCACCGGTGATGTCGACTTCGAGAATGTCGCCCCCAAATGCAGTTATATCACCCCTGTGCCCGGCGGTGTGGGTCCCATGACGATTGCGATGCTCCTCGCCAATACGATCAAAGCGGCGAGGAGACGATAGATGGTCAGAAAATTCAAAAAATTTGCGAACAGCTGGCCCGGTACGATCATCATCGTACTGCTCATCATCTTTTTCGTTGCGCAGGCATTTGTCATTCCCAGCGGCTCCATGAAACGTACACTTCTCATCGGAGACCACCTCTTTGTCAAAAAGTTCGCCTACGGCATCCCGACGCCCCATATCCCGTGGCTCGAGATTCCGGTATTGCCCGACCTCAACCACAACGGCCACCTGATCGAGGGAAAACGGCCGATGCGCGGGGATATCGTCGTCTTTCGCTATCCGCTCAATACCAAAACGCACTTTGTCAAACGGTGTGTCGCAGTCGGAGGCGATGTCATCACAGTCAAAGACAAAATCCTCTATCTCAAGCCGCATGAAGGCAACGACTATGTCCGAAGCCACTACCCCGAAGAGGTCATCGTCGACATGGGGGGCGAACTCTGGGTCAAAAATCCCTATCGCGTCAAATACAAGGGGATCCAGAACGACCCCTCTATCGTCAATGACGGCACCTACCCGCAGCAGATATTTGACTTTCCCCCTGTCATGATCGAAGATGATTACTTCTTCATGATGGGAGACAACCGTGACCACTCCAACGACAGCCGCTTCTGGGGGCCTGTACCCTATGCACTCGTCGAAGGAAAGCCCTGGTTCGTCTACTTTTCGTGGGACAAGGATTACAAAATCCGCTGGGACCGCATCGGCAAATCGGTCAAAACATTGCAGGACGATCCCCGCTATATCAACAAAAACGTGAGTCTCGAGTAGTGGCGGAAGTCAAGCTGATCGAAATTGCGGCGATCATCCTCGCCCTGGCGATCGCGATCATCGGGCATGAGATCATGCATGGACGTGTCGCCTGCATGTACGGCGACGATACCGCCAAACTGCAGGGAAGACTCTCGATCAATCCCATCGTTCATATCGATCCGGTCGGGACGATACTCGTGCCGGCCCTGCTCTACTTCTCCAATGCCGGATTTCTCTTCGGCTGGGCCAAACCGGTACCGATCAATATGTCTGTCGTAATCCGAAACGGCGGCTACAATGGTGCTATCGCCGTTGCTCTGGCAGGTGTGGCTTTCAACTTCACGCTAGCTGTGGCCGCTGCGGTCGCTTTGCATCTGCTGCCGCCCGTACACGGCGCATTCAGCTTTTTCCTGCATGCTTTTCTGACCTATTCAGTCGTTTACAATATCGTCCTTGGACTCTTCAACCTCATTCCCATCCCGCCCCTCGACGGTTCACAGGTCGTAGCCTATCTGGCAAGGAAGCGGGGGATGTACGATTTTGCGAACAGATACCAGTCGATCGGGAGGTACGGCATGCTCCTTCTGATCCTCATTATCGCCACACCGATGGCGGATATTCTGTTTGCTCCCATGATGCATCTGATCGACTGGATGTTACCAAAATAGCACAAGGGTGCAATTTTTTTTACCTGAAAAGCCTTTTTTCTTGTTTATCTATCGCTATTAGAGTATGCTAAAAGAAAAGGCTGAAGCGATGCATTTTCAGATATTGAACAACTTCATTCACAAACGTCTGCGCCAAAACGACATCTACGTCCCCGCTATGCTGTTGTACCTCGTGAAAAACGGGGGAAGGGGGCGTGTCGATCAGATCAGCCGCCTGATCTACATCTTCGATTTCAGGAGGGATCTGGCCGACTATGAGATGATCGTCGAAAATTTCTGTGCTGTCATACTCAAGGAGTACAACATCGTCGATGAACCGATCGAGGGTGAGTATCGCCTCAAAACCTGGCCTCTCAGCGAACAGGAGATCGAAGAGACGATCAAAGCATGCATGCAGATCTCCAACGGCTTCTTTTCACACCTCAGAGGTGACGCTGCACTCCGAAAAGCTTCCTGAGCGCTTCCGGGCGCAGGAGTGGTGCAGCATGCACCTGGCCTCTAAACCCGCATCTCCTCTTTGAAGCGAAATTTTCCCTCTTCAAGTTTTCTGCGTACCGCCTCCTGATGCTCTTTACCCTTGGTTTCAAGCGCCAGTGTGACATTGGCGTCACCGTAGGAGAGGCTGGTAGAGGTACGGTCATAATCGATCTGAATGATATTGGCTCCCACCTCTTCGAGGATATCCGTCAGTGAACGGAGCGCACCCGGCCGGTCGACGAGGGTGACAATCAGCTTCATTTTACGATGTGCTTTGATCAATCCCTTCTCTATGATAAGCGAAAGCATCTGGACATCGATATTGCCGCCGCTGAGCACCGTCACGATCTTCGCCCCCTCTTCAAAATGGAATTTATGGTGCATGATCGCAGCGACACCGACGGCACCGCCTCCTTCGACGACCAGTTTCTGCTTCTCCAGCAGAAAGAGAATGGCACTGGCGATCTCTTCGTCGTCGACACTGACGACATCGTCCACCACTTCCAGAATGATATCGAGATTTTTGGGAGAGACATCCCGTACGGCAATCCCATCGGCAATGGTACGCACCGAAGTGGAATCGAGCGGTTTTTTGCTCTGAAAAGAGTGTTTCATCGCAGGTGCGCCCTCTGCAACGACACCGATGATCCTGATCTTCGGATTGATCTGCCTGACATAGGAACCGATTCCGCTGATCAAACCGCCGCCGCCGATAGGTACGATCATATAATCTATATCCTGCATCTCTTCGAGAATCTCGAGCGCTATGGTCCCCTGCCCCGCGATCACCGCATCGTCTGCAAACGGATGGATAAATACCAATCCATGTTTTTGGGCATACTCAGTCGCGTAGGCATACGCTTCATCGTAATTTTCACCGTGCAGAATCACCTTCGCGCCGAGTGACTGCGTACTCTGCACTTTGAGCAACGGCGTGGGTTCGGGCATGACGATCGTCGCCGGTATGCCGAAGATGGCGGCACTGTAGGCGACACCCTGCGCATGATTTCCCGCACTCGCTGCGATCACCCCTTTTTGACGCTCTGCATCGCCAAGCGATGCTATCTTATTGTAAGCACCCCTGAGTTTGTAGGCACCGGTGAGCTGGAGATTCTCTTTTTTGAGCCACACTTCCGCACCTGCACGCTTACTCAGCAGCGGCGCCTGGGCAAAGGGAGTCCGCACGACAATATCTTTGAGACGGTTATAGGCGGCAGTGATATCACTGAGTGGAATCATCTGCCGTAGATCCCTCTGTGTTCCACCATCGAACATCTGTTCTGCACCACTTTGAGGCCCATCTCCTCCGCACGTTTCGCCGCAGCGTTGTTGACGATTCCTTTCTGAAGCCAGAGCACTTTTACATCCTCTCTTCTTGCGATGGCATCGACGATGGCATCAGCGACTTCCGGTTTTCGGAACATATCCACCATGTCGATCCCCTCCGGTACCTCATCGAGAGATCGATAGACTTTTTCACCCAGTATCGTCTCCTCTTTGGGGTAGATAGGGATAATCTTATAGCCCTGTTCCTGCAGGTATTTCGCGACTTTGTGACTATCTTTCTCCGGATTCGGGCTCAGACCCGGTATCGCAATCGTTTTGACACTCTCAAAAATCTCACGAAACTCTTCCGGATTTGCATTGACTGTTGGAAATTCGCACTCCATGTTGACTCCTCTGATAATATTGTCGCATTATAGGCAAAAAGAGCATAAATGCCGGTAAACGGGTTCTGCATGTTTCAGACGATGCTGCACAGCCTATAACCCCGAACTTCAGGGCAATTTGACCCTGCCGATGCGACTCTTGCGCGAGCAGGCAATGCTTCAGGGGATTTACTACAGGAAAAGGGCGTTTTGTTTATTTAAGTAACATATTGTTATCTAAAACCTTTTTTTAGTCAGTTTTTATTAATCTTTATTTACTTTAAGTCAATTATTATGTAACATAGTAAGCATAAACATACTAAGGGTATAGAGATGAAACCATACATATTACTCGCGACATCGGTATCGATACTGTTTGCAGGCCCTCTGGTCAAACCTCTCGTCAATTACGAAAAGGAAGACATGCAAAAAGCAGAAGTGGAAGTGGAGCAGAAACTGCTGCTTCCCGAAACTGAAAAACCGATTGTGACAACACCCGGTGTGCGTCAGACATATCCCGGATATGAACTCGATCTTCTTGCAGGACGCAATTTTTCCGATGAGAGCAGTGTGATCAAAGATGCGACGACTGCGGGAATCCGTCTCAGCCGATTCATCACGGATGATTTCGCCATTCAGATCGGCTATGACCGTATCTTCGATGCAGATTACAAATTTGGCAAAAATGTACGGAATCTCAGGCACAACATCACACCCTATCTCCCATGTCAGGGAAACAACCCCTGCCCGGATGACGGATCACAAGACAGCAATAACGGTACATCCGGCGGCAGCAGCTCAGGCGGCACAAGCGGTGGCACTTCGGGAGGCAGCAGTTCCGGCGGTACAAGCGGCGGCGGTAGCAGTTCGGGAGGCACAAGCGGCGGTACATCAAGCAGCGGCGGCACTTCGGGAGGCACAAGCGGTGGAAGTTCCGGCGGCACTAGCAGTGGTGGAAGCAGTTCGGGCGGCACTTCAAGCAGCGGCGGCACTTCGGGAGGCAGCAGCTCAGGCGGCACGAGCAGTGGCGGTAGCAGTTCGGGAGGCACAAGCGGCGGCACATCAAGCAGCGGCGGTACAAGCGGTGGTAGTTCCGGCGGCACGAGCGGCGGCGGTAGCAGCTCAGGCGGCACAAGCGGCGGCACTTCAGGCGGTACAAGTGGCGGAGGAACACCTCCTGTCAGCGACAACGGTTATCAAAGTGCCGTACGCTCCACCGATGTGGACCGTTTCTATATCAACGGCCTCAAAGAGTTTCA
>JANTHT010000030.1 GCA_024762235.1 Sulfurospirillum sp. | reverse complement strand
TTGAGTGTTTTAGCCATTTCTGACTCCTTATGTGGTATTATTTATCACCAATAGTAATAAATTATGACTATTATATATATTTTATTCTTTAATTCAACTGAAAATTACGTGCTTTATGATATGGTTACAAAACGGTTACAAAGGAGTGATATGACTTTCATTGAGTTCAAAAAAGCGTTACTGGATGCAGAGATATCACTACCGAAGTTCAGCAAGCTGATCAAAGTGAGTGAAAAAAATATCCAGTCCTACAAAAAGAAGGGTGAAGTGCCGAACACGATCGCCGTCATCGCGCTCTCTTTCGCGACCATGCACCGGCACGGCATCGACTATCGTACGCTGGTGGAGTCCCTGGCCTTGCAGCCGAAACAGAAGAAGGGGGCAGGCTTCGCCAAAAACAAAAAAGATAAAAAAAGTGCGACAGAGGACGTAGCCTCCGATTCCGCTACTTCTCAAAAACCTTCTCACTGAATTCCGCATATTTGCCCCGTACCGCTTTTTTGAGTTCGATCGCAAACATCGTCAGTTCATCGTGATCGATTCGCGTCTCTCTGAGCAGGCTGGTAAGGCCGTTGTTGTATCTATTCAGATAGAAGTTGTCGATCTGGCGGTTCGAGCCGATGACGATGGCGGTGCAGGAGTTGTCTATCCTGGAGAGGATGAGCTGTGTGGTCTTCTCCGAACTGTTTTGCCACTCATCGAGAATCACGACCGCATCGCTGAGTGTGCGTCCTCTCGCCTCTCCCGGCCACAGCTTTTCGATCCGGTATTTGCCGATCAGTTCGAGTATCTTGTTCTCGACGGCGTTGACATTCTCCCTGGCTTCACTCTTTTTGAGCATCTTTTTGGCGATATGCTCCAGGGTATCGTTGAGCGCCATGTTGTAGACGCGAAACTTTTCATCGTTTCCGGCCAGGTATCCGACATCGGCGCCTTTGTCGAGACTCTCTATGGAGTTGCGTACATAGATGATCTTGTCGTAGTGCTTTTTATCGATCAGCTTCATCGCACAGGTAAAAGCCAGCAGCGTCTTGCCGGTTCCCGCTTTGGCATCTACGACGACGATATCGTAGCAGTTGTCCAGAATCGCCTTCATGTAAAACCTCTGCTCGACATTGACCGGCTTGACTTTCAGCCCTCTGAACTCCTGCTCACCAATCAGATGGATACGACCGTTCTCGATGATGCCATAGTAGGTGTGTCCGTCGTCCATTTCAAAGATATAGCAAAAGTTGTTCGGCTGGTGATCGGGATCAAACTCCGCTATGGGTGCGAGATCGAGATATTTGACATGCATGCTTTGCATGGTGATCGTTTTGATAAAGGGAAACTCCGGGACATCCTCTCTGTCGTCATGCAGGGTTTCGGTTCTGATATTTTTCAAAATGGCAAAGGTTCTGGCATAGACATCGAGTGAGACAAAAATCGTTCTGAGCCCTTTGTAGTAGTGCTGTGCCACGCCGGCAATCTCGATGATACGCTTATCGTTACTCTCGCTCATATGTGTCATATCCATATCGGTTTCGTAATGATCTTTGGAGATGATGTGGACGGCCAAACGATCGATATAGAGCTTTGCGATCTTGTAGCCGTTGTTGTGATCCGCCTCTTTGACTTTGGCGCGTGCGAGAAGTCGTGCAAACTCTCTTGCCTGGTAGCCTATCTCTCCAAGTTCTTTCTTTTTGTCTTCCAGTTCGATCAATACCGTTTCCGGCAACACGATGATATTTTCACCCGTTTCGGAAAGTCTGTGAATATTGTGAATATCGTTTAACACCACATTGGTGTCGACCACAAACACTTTTTTTGCCATATAGTGGATCCTTTAGCTGATATCTCTGCAGGAGGCGCTCCAGAAAGCGTCGAAACTTTCTGAGATAGTGAGCTTTTGGGCAGTGTTCAGTCCATTTTCAGAGAGTTTTTTACGCCTCTTCTCATCTTTGGCGAGTGCATTGATCGCCATGACCCATGCTTTGGCGTCCGAATGGTGCAGGATCAACCCGTTTTCGGTATTTTGGTTGACGATGGTCTGCGGTCCGCCGCGGTCGCTCACCAGCACCGGCAGCCCGCTTTGCATCGCTTCGATGACCACCTGACCGAGTGTATCCGTGGTGGAGGGGAAGAGAAACATGTCACTGCTTGCGTAGAGTGTCGCGAGCTCTTTTCCCTCGCGGTGACCGAGAAATCGGATATGATACTTCTCATACGCTTCACGCTGCCCGTAGTAGTGCCCGCTTCCTATCATGATGAGCCAGATATCTTTGTTAATATGATGCACTCTTTTCCAGATATCGAGCAGGAAGGGGATGTTTTTCTCTCTCGTCATGCGCCCGACATAGAGCGCTTTCACCGCCTCTTCGGGTACGTTGTACTTTCGCCAGATCTGCGGATCTCTGAGCGTGTGGTCGAAACGTGAGAGGTCGATGCCCGGAGGTATCGTGATGATTTTGTCGTTGTCGATTTTCAGGGTCTCCTTCACGATCGGTCTGTAGACCTCTGATCGGATAAAGATCGCTTTGAAATTTCGGTAAAAAACTCTCAGATAGAGAGCAGTGACCTTTTTTGCCAGAGTGCTTTTGGTGTTGCTGTAGAGAAAGGCGGGGAAATCGGTATGGTAGGTACCCATGACCGGTATCTTCAGAAGTTTTGCGACCAGCAGTCCGCACAGACCGACGGTGCCGGGGGTGGAGATGTGGATGAGGTCGGGACGTTTCCTGCGAATCTCTTTGAAAAGCCTCCATGCGGGCGGTACGATAACCAGATCCAGATCATGATAGAAGGGCATTTTGATGGTGAAGCGGGGTTTTAGGATATAGATATTGTCAGCGCTTTGACAGTGCTTTTTGCGGGTGACGCTGAAGGCGTAAAACGCTTTTTCTTTCTGTCGTGCCTGTGCGGCGATATCCTGGATGAAGCGTGAAACACCGTTTGCATCGCAGAGGGTATCGGTGATCAGACAGAGTCTCATGTCAGGTTGTCGCATCTTCTTTCATACGAATCACTCTCTGGCTGTTTTCGGCAAGATTGATCATCAGACTGTCTGTGTGCCAGCCGTTTTCCAGAATCATCTCCCTGATGGTCGCCATATCGTAGATAGCATCGAGATAGATACATGTGTTTTCACTGTTTTCGCTAGAAAGAGGGATGAGCAAGCCTTCATAGCCGATCTTTCTGGCGTATGCCATCTCATCTTTGAACGCTTTTTTGATCTTTTTGATGCTCTTTTTCATCGATCCGTGGCTCCTTTTGTGCGGAGCTATTATAGTGAGAGTGGGTTACAAAATAGTTACAGATCGTGTTGCTTTTTGTTACCCGTTTGTAATCGATTTTCTGTACCATCCCCGATAATCTATACCTTACATGTCGGAGGAGAGATAGCATGAAAGTTTGTCTGGCACTCTCAGGAGGTGCGGCCCGGGGTGCGTACCATCTGGGGGTGCTTGCAGCACTGGAAGAGAACGACATCGAAGTGGTGGCGATCTCCGGCAGCAGTATCGGTGCGATCATCGGAGCCAGTTACGCCAGCGGTGTCTCACCGGAAGAACAACTCGAGATTTTTCGCTCCAAAACTTTTAAAAAAGCGTTCAAATTTCACAGCCTGAGAAACGGTTTCCTGCGTATCGACAAACAAAAAGAGATCCTAAAGGAGCTGGTACCGGTTGAGAGAATCGAAGATATGCGAATCAAACTCTATGTCACGACCATCGATCTCTACAGCGGAAATATCATGCGTTTCGACAGGGGAGACGCCGTATCGCTCTGTGTCGCCTCCGGCGCGGTCGTCCCGCTCTTCAAACCGGTGGCGTACGAGGGGTACCATCTCGCCGACGGCGGGATCATGGATAATCTGCCGGTAGAACCACTGTTGCAATATGGTTTCCCGATTTTCGGTGTCGATCTGCATCCTCAGCAGAGCGGATTCACGAACTCTTTTTCAGGTATCGTGAAAAGGACGCTCTTTCTTTTATGGCGGGCCTCCGTACAGCGGCAGATCAGCCAGTGCGATCTCTATATCACCGATGAGAAACTCACCGGCTATAGCCTCTTTCGGCTCAAAAAGCTTCAGGAGATGTTTGATCTCGGCTATGAAAAGACACGTCTGCTGACCTATTATTGAGAAGGATACCCGAAAAGAGCCGTGCGCTTCTTTTCAGGCAAACACTTTGCCCACTTCTGCAGCAAGCTCCGGCTCTGTCGTGATACCCACACACGAGCAGTTGATTTCGCTGAGGATGTATCTGTCGTTTTGGGCATCGTCATAATCCAGGATATAGTCCATCGTCCATAAAAGCGGAAACTCTTTGCCTTGCAGATAGGGTTTGATATCTTCAAATGCATTGAGCGTTAAGGTTATAATATCTCTCCATTTGGGATTGTCAGGTTTATCATAAGCATACTTTGCGCCACTGAAGAGTGTCGCGGAGAAGGCGCCGTCCTGAGGTTTTTTGTGCACGACACTGACGGGTTTATCCTTGATTATCAGGACGCGGATCTCTCCTTCACTGATCCGCGGCAGATAGCGGCAGTCCACAAAACCGCTTTTGCCTTTAAAGTATACCAATTCATCTTCATCGATATCATCGTCAAATTTCTCTTCAAAAGCGGCCAGAAAATCATCCATATCGTCGTAATAGTATTTGACATTGTTGACCGCTTCGGTAGAGATGATACTGCCGTCGTCTTTATACTGAATCAGATAGACACCTTCCCCTGTCGAACCGTAATTGACCTTCAAAACACGCCTTTTATCACGTTTGAGCTCAACGGGAAAAAGATCTTCGAACGCTTCAAACGAACGGTAAAACTGTGTTTGAGCATCGCAAAAGGGTTTCTCTTTAAGTTTGTAGAGGATATCTTTGAAGTCCAGATTTATCATGACATCGGGATGGGTATGTATCATCATACCGCTTTTTGAGAGTCTGTTCAGAAACTGAAAATAGGCATCGACATTTTTGAGATTGCCGGGATTGATTCGGCTGATGATGATCGCCTCTTTACCCTCCGTCACTTTGAGCAGATACTCTCTGAGCGCTTTTCTTCTTTTATGGGTATAAAACACCACTTCACCGTCACACTTTGCCGTTTTCATGATCGCTTTCATGATCGGTTTGGTATCCGGTCTGAACTGATCGGGACCTTTGTCGCTTCCTTTCGGGTATTCGATCACGATGACATATTTTTCCTGTTGCATGTTGCCTCCTTTACAGATACAACTTTAACATACGACGATCATAGAATGATTACAAATGGGCACCTGCTTGTAACCATTTTGTCATGTTGTTGCAAGCGGGAGACTTTTCTACGCCTCCTCCCCGAGTTTGACAATCTTTACGGCACTGTGGTTGTAGTCGGGTTCCAGTGATTCTCTGTCGTAGAGATCGTTGGTCAGATAGTTGATATCGCGGTTACTGACCGGGATAAAGAGTGTTTTGGGTCTGATATTTTTGGTGATGGTCGCTGTAGTGATCAGATTTCCCCTGCGTGAAATCACTTTGACGGTGTCTCCCTCTTCGATACCGAGTGCTTTGGCATCCTCTTCATGGATTTCACAGAAATTGAGCGGTTTGTATTTTAACAGGGTATGGGGCAGATTGGTTTTGGTGCCCGAATGCCACTGATCACGCGTACGTCCCGTCAGAAGCAGAAACGGGTACTCGAGTGAGCGTCTTTCACTCAGCAGCCTGTTTTCGACATAGAAGAGGTTGCCCTTTCGATCAGGGGTGAGAAAATCTCTGATCTCTTCTCCCCAGACATAGGAGCTGTTGCGAAGCGCATCGTAGTCGGCACGGTAGATATCCATATAGGGATTGAGGCGGGTCATCGCTTTGTACTCGTCAAATATCTCCTTTGGCGTCTTGTAGTCAAAGTGCTTGCCGTATCCCAGCTTCTGCGCAATCAGCGCAAAGATCTGCCAGTCGGGCTTGCAGTCGATCGAACGCCGCGTCAGACGTTCCTGTCGGGTGATGGCCCGGTCGAGATTGGTCTGGGTGCCCTCTTTTTCTCCCCAGGGTGCGGCGGGAAGTCTGATGTGCGCAAATTTTGAAGTTTCAGAGTTCTCATAGGCGTTGATCTCCACCACCAGCGGGATCTTTTTGATCAACTCCTCCATCTTGTTACGGTTGGGCAGATGGTAGATCGGATCGGTATGGCAGATGATCAATACCTGCAGATCGGCTTCGAGCATCTGTGTCGCCGTCAGGCCGGGGGCTGTGGCGATGCGGTCGCTTTGCCAGAATTCACCCACCTTCGCGACACTCTCTTCGGAAAAATCAAAATGCACGGCGAGCATCGTCGAGAGTCCGCCGACTTCACGACCACCCATGGCGTTGGGCTGTCCGGTGAGGCTCAGGGGGCCGTTGCCCTTTTTGAAAATCTTTCCGGTAAGCAGGTGCAGATTGATCAGGGCAAGATTTTTGTCGACGCCCTGTACCGACTGGTTGAGTCCCATCGTCCAGGCGGAGATGATATTTTCAGAGTTTTTGAAAAGGGTGAAAAAAGCGTCGAACGCCTCCTGTGTGAGGCCGGTTCTCTTGAGCATCTTTGTGACCGGCATGCGTTTGAACTTGTTACGCAGGGTTTCGAAATGGTTCACTTTCTCTTGCACAAAAGAGGCATCGTAACACCCCTCATCGATGATGCGCTTGCTGACGAGATTGAAAAAATCGATATCGCTACCGGGCGTGATGGGCAGATAGAGATCGGCGATTTTTGCTGTTTCGGTCATTCTGGGGTCGATGACAACCACTTTGAGACCCCGCTTTTTCGCCTTTTTGATACTGTTGTGAAAAACGACATGCGCTTCTGCCGTGTTGGCGCCTGCCAAAATAAGCAGATCTGTATCGAATATATCATCCATCCTGAGGGGGACGAAGTCCGCGCCGAGCGCTTTTTTGTAAGCGACCACCGCACTGGACATACATGTTCTGGAGTTGGTGTCGACATTTGCCGTACCCAGAAATCCTTTGCCCAGTTTGTTCGCGACATAATAGTCTTCCGTCAACATCTGGCCCGAGAGGTAGAAACCTACCTTTTCGGGCGGTGCCTTTTTGAGAGCATCCGCGATAATGCCGAGCGTATCGTCCCATGCTACGATGGAATAGTCGTTATAGATAGTGTCACGCATCATAGGACGGAGCAGTCTGGTGTCTGTCTGCATACTGACAAGTTCGGAGACGCCTTTAGAACAGACACTGCCTTCGTTGACAGGGTAGGTGACATCGCCTATCAGTTTATGCTCTTCATACTCCAGACCGCACCCCACACCACAATAACCACATACTGACTTGATCATACCCACGCTCTCCATTTCTATGCATTGATGTCGGATAAAGCAACATCTTGAGCGTTAGTATACTGTATGTTAATGAAAAATTAAGAATATAATTGCCTAAAAATTAAGCAATAAATTGACTAACGGCGAAAAAAAGTGTGATATAATTCCCGTGCAAATCAAATTTAATGCAATATTAAGGAGAAAACATGATCAAGAAGATCTTGAAAACAGGACTCGGACTTTCAGTAGCCGCCACGGTTCTGGTAGCTGCGCCGGAAAAGACCAAGCTCAATATCGGTTTCATCGCACTGACTGACTGTGCGCCGATCGTCATCGCCAAAGAGAAAGGCTTCTTCAAAAAAGAGGGGCTCGATGTGCATGTCATCAAAGAGGGCGGCGGATGGCCCGGTATCCAGCAAAAAGTGATCAACGGTCAATATGACTTTTCACACGCACTCGCCGGTATGCCTATCGCCGCGACACTCGGGATCAACGGCAATGCCAATCTGGTAGCGCTGCTCTCACTGGATTTTAACGGCAACGCTATCACATTCGGAAACAAAATCATCAAAAAGATGGAAAAGTTCGGTCTGGACAAAACCGAAAGACCGGTCGGTTCCGAGCCGCTGAAAAAGTACATCGACTACAAACACAAAACAGAGGGCGACCACTACAAGCCTCTGGCGTTTGGTATGGTACACCCGGTCTCTACGCACAACTATGAGCTGCGTTACTGGATGGGAACTTCAGGGATCAAGCCTGATCAGGATTGTACGATCAAACCTTTCCCGCCACCGACAATGCCGCAGAACCTGATCGCCGGAAATATCGAAGGGTACTGTGTGGGTGAGCCGTGGAATACAAGAATCGTGATGAAGAAGAAAGGATCGGCACTTGTCACCAACTACGATGTCTGGAACAACAACCCGGAAAAAGTGCTTCAGACACGCGCCGACTTTGTGACAAAGTATCCAGAAACGACCAAAGCGGTCATGCGTGCGGTCATCAAAGCGCAAATGTGGCTCGATGAGAGCTGGGAGCACAGAAAAGAGGCTGTCAGGATTTTAAGCAAGCCGCAGTATGTAAAAGCACCGGTCAAGGTTCTCGAAAAATCGATGACAGGAACATTCCAGTATCTTGCAGGCCATCCGTCCGAGCCAAATCCGATGTTTAACGTCTTTGCCAACTACTATGCGGCATATCCGTTCTACAGCCACGGTATGTGGTTTATCACGCAGATGTACAGATGGGGACAACTCGACAAACCGGTCGACATGAAAAAAGTGATCGAATCGGTCTATAAGCCGAAACTCTTTGAAGAGGTCGCCAAAGAGGTAGGGTATCAACTGCCGCCAAGTCCATGGAAAGTTGACGGTGTCGACAAGTACAACAAATTTATGGATGGAAAAGTCTACGATCCAAACAAAGCGGTCGAGTATATCTACAGCTTCAAATCGGGACATCCGAAAGTGAGCGAAAAAGATCTCAAAGCGGCGAACAGCTGGGAGGGAAGTCTCAAAACTGCACAACCGGAGTATGTTTGTCCTTACGGACCTGCAGGATGTGCCGATCCCAAATATGTGACAATCGGTAAAAAATAAAAAACATCGATAACAAAAAACACAAAGCTTTCAGGCTTTGTGTTTATATGTACCCGAACTCTCTGGTCTCCTAAAAGAAATCTGTCGGGTACTTCTAAGCACAAGCTTATCATGAACAAAGGAGAAATGAAAGATATGAACAGTGAACTGGCCAAAAAAATAGTCTTGCCGCTATTGGTTTTTATAGTCATATTAGGTATTTGGAGTGAGATTGCCCACAAGATAGAAGACTTTCCGTCTCCAAAAGATGTATATATCGCCTCATTCGGCGGTGTCAATGCTGACGGTGAAGAGATCAAGGGTGTCCTTACCGATCCCTTCTATGTGGCAAATGAAGATGACAAAGGTATCTTCTGGCAGATCACAAATTCTCTGGAGAGAGTCTTTGCCGGATTTATCCTGGCGGCAATTGTCGGTATTCCGCTAGGTATTTTCATAGGGATGAGTCAAAACGCCTTCTATGCGTTCGATCCGTTTATTCAGATACTCAAACCGGTGTCGCCGCTGGCGTGGCTTCCACTGCTGCTCTATATCTTTCAGGATATCAATATGACTGCAATTTCGACGATCTTTGTCACTTCGATCTGGCCGATCATCATCAACACATCGCTGGGTGTCAAAAGTGTCAGTGAGGATTATCTCAATGTCGCGAAAGTGTTGCGGTTTACGCCTTTGGAAAATGTATTCAAGATCATTCTTCCGGTCGCGGTACCCTATATATTTACAGGGTTGCGGCTCTCTCTGGGAATCGCATGGCTTGTTATCGTTGCGGCTGAGATGCTGACAGGCGGTATCGGCATCGGTTTCTGGATCTGGGATGAGTACAACAATCTCAACTATCCCAATATCATCATCGGTATCATCCTGGTGGGTATCGTCGGATATATCCTCGATGTGATCATGGGGAAAATCGCGGATTTCTTCGACTATAGAAAAAGAGGAGCGGCATAATGAAAGATAAGTTTTTAATACTGGAAAATGTGGAGAAAAGGTTCCCTATACCGGGCAAAGAGGATTATGTCGCGGTGACAGATGTCAATCTGGAGATCAAAAAAGATGAGATCGTCTCGATCATCGGGCACAGCGGTTGCGGTAAGAGTACACTGCTGAACATGGTGGCGGGTTTGGATATGCAGACATCGGGTCATATCTTTCTCAAGGGCAAAGAGGTGACCGGCCCGGGACCCGACAGGGCGGTCGTATTTCAGAACCACTCGCTGCTTCCCTGGCTCACTGTTTATCAAAACATCGAGATGGCCGTGAAAAAAGTGATGCCCGACCTCTCCGCCAAAGAGCTCAGAGAGAGGGTGGAAAAGTTCATCAAGCTTGTCAATCTGGGTCCCGCACAGGATAAATACCCCGGTGAGATCAGCGGCGGTATGAAACAGCGTGTCGGTATCGCGAGGGCGTTGTCGATCAAACCGGATGTGTTGCTGATGGATGAGCCCTTCGGAGCGCTGGACTCCCTGACACGCGCCAATTTGCAGGACCATCTGATGCGGATACAGCAAAATGTCAAAAATACCGTGATCATCATCACCCACGATGTGGACGAAGCGGTGCTTCTGAGTGACCGTGTCATCATGATGACCAACGGACCGGCCGCCACGATCGGCGAGATACTGGAAGTCAAACTGGAACGCCCCAGAGACAGGGTCGCGCTGCAGGAAGATTACGAATATATCAGGTGCCGTGAGGCTATTTTGGAGTTTTTGTACAAAAAATTCGCCAAAGAGGACGAATAAAAAAACCGCTTTCGGGCGGTTTTGTGAAGTCACAGCGGTGATATCACAAAACTGCCCCTTTTGCGGGTGGTAAAAATTTTATAGGAGGAGTTGGAAATGGATTATATCAGTCCCAAAGAGTTGAGTGGACTCGTTGTAGATGCAGGAGAGGAGAAGGTACACGTCTCTACCAAAGATACTTTGGTTCGTGGCTATATGGCGGGGGCCATTCTGGCACTTGCCGCGATATTCGCCATTACGGTGGCGACCAAAACAGGATCGGCACTGGCAGGTTCGATCCTCTTTCCCGTCGGATTTATCATACTCTACATGCTGAAGTATGATCTGCTGACCGGTGTCTTCATGCTGGTGCCGCTGGCCGTGCTGGACAAAAGAAAAAATGTCACCGTCAAGGAGATGCTCAGAAACTGGGGGCTGGTCTTTTTGAGTAACTTTGCGGGCGCATTGACAGTCGCCTTCATGATGGCCTTTATCTTTACCTACGGTTTCGATACAGACGGCGGCGCGATCGCCAAAAAGGTGAGCCATATCGGTGAGGCGCGTACGCTGGGATACAGTGAACACGGTGTCAGCGGCTGGTTGACAATCTTTATCCGCGGTATGCTCTGTAACTGGATGGTCTCGACCGGTGTGGTTCTGGCGATGATCTCTACATCAGTTATCGGTAAAGTCTTTGCTATGTGGATGCCGATCATGCTCTTCTTCTATATGGGATTTGAGCACTCAGTCGTCAATATGTTTCTCTTTCCGTTTTCTATGATTATGGGCGGTGGTTTCACTATCGGTGATTATCTGCTTTGGAACGAGCTGCCGACGGCACTTGGCAACCTGGTAGGCGGAGTCTTGCTGGTAGGTGTGCCTATCTATCTGACACACTACAAAGAGTCGCCCAAGCGTTTCAAAGTGGTGCACAACGAATCACTCGATCTTGAGAGAGAAGAAGCAAAATAGGTGAATACTGCAAAGTATTTAAACAAATAATAACTATAATAAATAAATTTAATTTAAGAGGAAAAGTAGATGAGAAAATTGGTTTTATCACTGGTAGCGGCACCGTTACTGGTTGGCGCATTCAGTGTCAATGCATATGCATCGGACGAGGTAACTATTTTTGACAATGTCAAATTCAAGGGAGAGATCCGTCCGCGTTACGAATATGCGGATGTCAAAGACAACGGTAAAGATGCGGCGAACGCATTTACGGCACGTACGCACCTTTTGGTCAATGCGGGCCTGCTGGGTATCGAGAACCTCTCCGCGACAGTCGGTGTGGAGTCAGTCAACAACTTCGGTTATACCAAATACAACAGCACCAAAAACGGACATACCGATTATGACGTGATCGTCGATCCGCAAACGGCGTATATCTCGGAAGCGAGTATCGACTACAAGATGGGCAATACAGCGTTTCATGCCGGCCGCTCACATGTCAATCTGGACAATCAGCGTTTTATCGGTACCGTCGGCTGGAGACAAAACGAACGCTCCTACGACACGATCTATGTCGCCAACAGCGATGTAGAGGGTCTGGACCTTCTGGCAGCCTACGTATACGGTTTTCAGGGCGTCAAAGCGACACCGACCAAAGATACCAAAAGTGTGCTCCTGCATGCCAAATACAAGGTGATGCCTGAACTGAGCGTAACGGCATACGACTATATGCTCGGAAGTATGCATGATACGATCGGTATCGCACTGACGGGTAAAGTCGACCTGGGAAGCAAGGTGAGTTACCGTGCCGAGTATGCTGTACAGAAAGATCCTACACTCAAGTACCGTGATGTCGATAACAGTGCCGATGCGGATTACATGAATCTGGATCTTGGTACGAAAATATCGGGTGTGATCCTCGGTGTCAACTACGAAGTACTCAGTGGCGCCAAAGGTGACAAAACCACTTTCATCCCGGCCCTCGGTACCAACCACAAATTCAACGGCTGGGCGGATAAGTTCTATGTAGGATCCGCTCCAAAAGGTGGTCTCCGGGATGCCAATATACGCCTGGGATATGCTGCAAAAGGTTTCGGTAAGCTGCTGGGTGTCTACCATAACTATACCGCAGACGAGAAGATGGCGTCCGCGACCGGAACGACAGACGATCTGGGAAGTGAAATCGACCTCCTCTACGTCAATGCGATTCCCGGTGTCAAAAATCTGAAGGGACTGATCAAGTATGCTGCCTACGCAAAAGGGGAAGCGACTGGATACACCAAAGATGTCAACAAAGCATGGGTCATGCTTGATTACAAATTTGCATCCAACTAATCCTTTCTATTCCATGCAAAGAGCAGGGAGAGGTTGATCCTCTCCCGATTAACAGGGAGTTTTACACTATGAAAGAGTTCATCAAAATCTATAGAGAAAATAAAAAAGATATCGAAGATTTCATCGTCACTACACTTAAAAACAGTGGTGATATTTCGTCGACATATACCGATCAGTTTAAAATCGTTTTCGAGACATTTCCCTCTCTGGAACTGGTTTATTTGACAGATAAAAATTATATTCAGGTGGAACCGAACGTCTACAGGAACAGGGTGGACGCGACTGCCAAAGGGAAAAACCGATCCTATCTGTTACATAAGCTGGTTGCTTTCGATGATGAGGTCATGCTCAGCGACCCCTATATCTCTTCCACTTCGGGACATACCTGCATCACCGTCATGAAAAAAGAGGGTGACAGGTATGTATTTATGGATTTCAGACTCGCTTCCCTGCTGGGCAGGCTGGGGCTGGTAGAGCTGCATCCGCAGTTCAACTATTTCACCCAATTCTTTTATAAAGTCTCCGGATTTGCATTGATGGCATTTGCCTTTTTCGCAGTCCTCTATGCGATCATCAGTTACGTTCTTGGGATATTTATCGACGGTCATTTTTCACTTGACGAACTCTTCAAACCGATTGTCGCTCTTACACTGGGGCTGGCGATATTCGATCTGGCAAAGACGATACTCGAGCGGGAAGTGTTTTTCAAGAATTATGCGAAAGAGGGGGAAGACGCGACGATACTGACAAAGTTTTCCATCGCGATCATCATCGCTTTGTCGATAGAGGCTTTGATGGTGGTCTTCAAGATCGCGCTGCATGACTATTCGCAGATGATTCATGCCTTTTATCTAATAGGCGGTATCGCGATGATCATCGTGTCACTGGGCGTTTACAGTTATCTGACGACCCGAAAGGGAAAAGATCAGTGAGCCTCCGCTTTCAGCGGCGTGTTTTCTATCCTTTGTTGTTCCGTTTCATCTGACTTTTCCAGCTTTTCCATCCATTCCAGGATCAGCCACTCTCCCTCGATCGTTTCGACGAGCGCTGTGCACGACTCCACCCAGTCTCCGGAGTTTTTATACTCGATACCCTCGATCTCCTTCATCTGCGCTTTATGGATATGTCCGCAGATGATACCGTCATACCCTTTGTGCCTGGCGTGGCGGGCAAGGATACCTTCAAAATCGGAGATAAAGGATACGGACGATTTGACGGTATCTTTGACATACCGGGAGAGTGACCAGTAGCGTCTGATACCCAAACTTCTGCGCATGACATCTATGGTTCCGTTCAGATGCAGCAGCATCTCATATCCGATATCGCCGAGCAGGGCGAGCCATTTTTTTGTCATGGTGATGGAGTCGAAGAGATCGCCATGGGTGATGTAGTACTTTTTGCCGTCCACCGAGAGATACTCGGCTTCATTGACAACGTTGAGTCTGTCTCCGAGCATGAGCGGCAGAAAGGCGCGCAGAAATTCGTCATGGTTTCCGGTGATATAGATGACATTGGTCCCTTTACGTGCCTTTCTGAGTACTTTTTGGATGACATCCGAGTGGGATTGCTGCCAGTGAAACCTGCGTTTGATTGCCCAGCCGTCGATGATATCTCCGATGAGAAAAAGATTTTCGCACTCCGTCTCTCTCAGAAAATCCAAAAACGCTTCCGCCTTGCAAAATTTGGTACCTAAATGTATATCCGAGACAAAAACTGACTTATACTTCATAGGGCATTTTCTTACCTTCCCTTCTTTGTGGTTGTGCATGATGGCCGGAGTGCGACGCCCGCCCGCCGTCACCGATATATCTTTCACGCTTTTTGGGTTTGATCTTTTCGATATCCACCAGGATGAAACTGTCGACACAGTCGTTGAAAGCATGGTCGATGTTGAACCCCATGAAAGAGATACCGTCCTCTTCGCAGAGATCGGTGTACTGTTTGTAGAGCGTCGGGACGGTAACGTTGTAGCATGCGAGCTGCTCTTTCAGGGTGCGGAAATCTCTCTTCTCATCTTCGCCGTCAAAAATATTTCTGAGCATTCTCGTCTCTTCGGCATTGAGTGTAAACGGCTGATGCGGTTTCAGATAGTGTGAAAATCTGCCGTAGTAGAGATCGTAGTAGTAGATGATCAGATTTTGTGCACCTTTGGGCAGGGCGCTGCTGAGACTGACGGGTCCGAACATATAGCGGATATGCGGGTTACGGTGCAGATAGGCGCCGATCCCCTGCCAGAGATAGTCCAGTGCGCGGCTTCCCCAGTATTGGGGCTGGACGAAACTTCTGCCAAGCTCTATGCTATTATGCAGATATCTTTCAAACTGAGGCGCGAACCGAAAGAGTGAATGGCTGTAAAAGCCCTCGAGACCATAGTGTTTGTAGACATAGTTGCTTTCGGCGATGCGGTAACTCCCTACTATTTCGAGCGCTTCATCATCCCAGAGAACGATATGTTTGTAATAGAGATCGTACGTATCAAGATCCCGTTTTTTCCCGGTTCCCTCTTCAACTCTTCTGAATGTCAACTCTCTGAGTCTGCCGATCTCGCGCATCAGGAACGATTCGGTCTCTTGTTCACATTCATAGAGATAGATACGTTTGTTGTCACTTGTCGTGCCCAGCAGCTGCGCGTTTTTGAGCTCTTCTTTGAGTATCTGGCGCGCTTCGGGATGGGCGATGCATTTTTGCGTTGCAAAGATAGGTTTTCTCTTTTTCCCGATACGGTAGAGATGTTTTTTAAAGAGTTTGATCTGGCTTTTGGTGTCGATCATCCCTCCGGAAAAACTGCTGCACGGGATCATCTCCCCGATGACGAATTCCAGTGTTTTGTTTTTCTGGTGAAACATCTCATGCGGCAGCAAAGAGGCGGAAAGTGTTTTGTTGATCGTGGAGATCGTATAGAAGAGTGTCGAGTTTTTCGCTTTGATATAGACCGGGAGGATCGGTGTCTGCGTTTTGATGGCAAAACGCAGGAAACCTTTGTTCCATTTGATATCTTTGATACCGTTGGGTCTGGCTCTGGAGACCTCCCCTGAAGGAAAGATGATCACCAGCTCTTCATTCTCCAGTGCTTCATTGACTCTCTTTGCAGAGGTTTTTGGGATTTTTCCTCCAAAAGCGTCCACTTCGATCAAAATGGGCCTGAGCTGCTCGATGGAGGAGAGCATGCTGTTGGCGACCACTTTGATATCGGTACGGACCCTTTTGACCAGGTCGATCAGGGAGAGTGCATCGAGTGCACCGAGGGGATGGTTGGCAATCAGGATCACCCGCCCGCTTCGGGGTATGTTCTCAACCTCGGAAGGTGCCGCCTTGTAAGTGAAGTTGAAATACTCCAGGACCGATTCGATGAAGGCAAAGGTACCCAGATGGTGCTGCTCCTCCAGAAAGCGGTTGATATCGTTTTCATGGATGATCTTTCGGATAGCCCCGAAAGCAGGTGTGGTGAAAAGGGCGGGTAATTTCTTCACGGAGGGGTATCTCTCCACGATAGCATTTTCTATATTTACCATAGATTGTCTCCGGTATGTACTGTTTTGATATAGAGATAGAGGAGTATCAGCGCTGCCGAGAGATTGAGCGTGAGATAGAGATAGAGGATTGCCTGCCAGAGTGCCATTTTCCGATCCTACCGAAAAATATG
>JANTHT010000029.1 GCA_024762235.1 Sulfurospirillum sp. | reverse complement strand
CAGGGCATTCTCCTTATCGTCGAAAGTTTTGATCTGAGGCATATCTTTACGCCTTGCACAGCTGCACAGTTTCTCTACAACAACATGATGTTCCATCACTTTTCTCCTTAAACTTAGAATATGAATATGAATCGATTTGACACACAGGGTAGCCAGATCTCTCAAACGATATGCATGAATCATACCAGATCACGGGAAGGCGCACTTAAATCACTTTTTGGATATAATCACTCCCATAATTACAACGTAAATATTAAATCATCTTAAGGAATAAAATCCCATGTCAGTCAAAATCGCCCTGACCCATAAAACACACTACAAATATGACCGTCCCGTGCAGCTTTCGCCGCATATCATCCGACTGCGGCCCGCACCGCATTCCAGAACGCCGATCGAGGCCTATTCGCTCAAAATCACACCCGAAAACCACTTCATCAACTGGCAACAGGATCCTTTCGGCAACTACCTCGCCAGAGTCGTCTTCCCCGAAAAGACCGAGGAGCTGGGTATCGATGTGGAGATCATCGCCGACATGGTGACGATCAATCCGTTCGACTTTTTTCTGGATGAAGATGCCCAAACCTTTCCCTTCAGCTACAAGACGTCGCTCAAAAGAGAGCTGGCGCCCTATCTGGAGATCCGGGAAGAGGGGAAACTGCTCCGGGACTTTCTGAAAACGATCGATCTCGAACCGAAAACAACCAATGATTTTCTCGTCTATCTCAACCAAAAACTCAACGCCTATCTCAACTACACGATACGCATGGAGCCGGGGGTACAGAGCTGCGAAGTGACGCTCGGCAACAAACTCGGCTCCTGCCGCGACTACGCATGGCTCTTCGTGCAGGTGCTGCGACATCTGGGCCTGGCGGCGCGTTTCGTCTCCGGCTATCTGGTGCAGCTGGCACCCGACGAAAAGCCGCTGGAGGGACCTGAAGGACCCGAGCAGGATTTTACCGACCTGCATGCCTGGACCGAAGTCTATCTGCCGGGGGCCGGATGGGTGGGGCTCGACGCCACCAGCGGACTCTTCGCCGGCGAAGGGCATATCCCGCTGGCATGCACCCCTTCACCCGAGAGTGCACATGCGATCGAAGGTTTTGTCGATCGCAAATGCGAAACGGAGTTCAGCTACGAAAACAGGGTCGAGCGTATTTTCGAATCACCGCGCGTCACCAAACCCTACAAAGAGGAGCAGTGGGAAGCGATCCGAAGACTCGGTTTTCATGTCGACAAAGATCTGAGTGAAGGGGATGTGCGTCTGACGATGGGCGGTGAACCGACCTTCGTCTCGATCGACGACATGGAGGCGCCGGAGTGGAATACCGAAGCGGACGGCCCCCACAAGAGAGCGCTTGCCGACACCCTCTCGAGACGGCTTATGGAGCGCTTCGGACCGGGAGGATTTTTGCACCATGCGCAGGGCAAATGGTATCCGGGCGAACCGCTTCCGCGATGGAAAACGACCATCTACTGGCGAAAAGACGGCAAACCGATCTGGCGGGACCATACCTATCTCTCCGGATTGCATGAGCACCATGACTACACGACAGAGGATGCGAAACGGTTTCTCTCCACCCTCTCTCTGGCGCTGGGCGTCAGCGAACAAAACATCAGCCCCGCCTACGAAGATGCCTTCTACTACGCCTACAAAGAGTCGCAGCTGCCGCCGGATGTCGATCCGCTCGACGTCGATCTGGATGACGACCTGGAGCGGCGCACCCTGGCGGAAGTACTCAAAAAAGGGCTTGGCAATCCCGTCGGCTATGTCCTTCCGCTCGGATGGGGTACGACACGATGGATCACGTCGAAGTGGGAGTTTCGCAGAAAACACCTCTTTCTGCTCCCGGGCAATTCACCGATCGGTCTGCGGTTGCCGCTCGATTCGCTGACGGCGAAGCCGCATATCGAGCTGGAGAAGAACTTCGAACCCGATCTTTTCGCCGACTACCCCCAACTGGGAGACTATCACGCCTCTGCCGAAGCGCGCCTGCTTGCCGCCTCGCCGGAAACGACACCCAACCGACGCTATGAAGCCTTTGTACGCACAGGTATCTGCGCAGAAGTACGCGAAGACCGTCTCTATCTCTTTCTCCCCCCGATCGAAAAGACAGAAGCTTATCTGGACCTGATCGCATCGATCGAAGTGACAGCCCGCACACTCGACATGCGGGTGGTACTGGAGGGGTACGAACCGCCCACGGACAACCGCATCGAAAAGATCAGCGTGACACCCGACCCGGGCGTCATCGAAGTCAACATCCATCCCGCCGACTCCTGGCAGATGCTGCTGGAAAATACCCACACACTCTACGAAGAGGCGAAACTCTCCCGCCTGGGGACAGAGAAGTTCATGATCGACGGCAGACACACCGGTACCGGCGGCGGCAACCATGTCACTCTGGGAGGCAGAAAACCCTCCGACTCTCCGCTGCTGCGCCGTCCGGACCTGCTCAGAAGCCTCATCACCTTCTGGCAGCACCATCCCGGCCTCTCCTACCTCTTCTCCGGCGCCTTCATCGGGCCGACATCACAGGCGCCGCGTGTCGATGAAGGACGCATGGAAAATCTCTACGATCTGGAGATCGCCTTCGATCAGATACCCGAAAACCAGCCGGTGCCCTACTGGCTCACTGACAGGCTCTTCCGCAATTTTCTGACCGATATCACCGGTAACACCCATCGCTCGGAATTCTGTATCGACAAACTCTACTCGCCCGACTCTCCGACGGGAAGGCTGGGACTGCTGGAGCTGCGTGCATTCGATATGCCACCACACTACCAGATGTCGCTGTTACAGATGCTGCTGGTGCGGGCACTGGTCGCCGCTTTCTGGAAGAACCCCTACAAACATCCGCTCGTACGCTGGGGGACACAGCTGCATGACAAATATCTGCTGGAGCATTATGTCCGTGAAGATATCGCATCGGTCGTCGATTACCTCAACAGCGCCGGATACGCTTTCGAGACATCCTGGTTCGACCCCTTCTTCGAATTTCGCTTCCCCACTTTCGGCATGCCGGTGATCGAAGGGATGCGCTTCGAACTGCGCGGCGCGATCGAGCCGTGGCATGTACTCGGTGAAGAGTCTACCGGTCAGGGTACGTCCCGCTATGTAGACTCTTCGATGGAGCGTATCCAGCTCAAAGTGAGCGACTTCGTCAGCGAACGCTACATCGTCGCCTGCAACGGTGTCAAAGTACCGCTCGCCGAGACCGATACCAAAGGGGTCTATACTGCGGGGGTCCGTTACAAAGCCTGGAAGCCCTGGTCTGCACTGCACCCGACCATCGATATCGACGCACCGCTGGTTTTCGATGTCGTCGATACCTGGAACAACCGTTCTATAGGGGGATTTACCTACTTCGTTACCCATCCGGGCGGGCGCAGCTACGACACCTTCCCGGTCAACGTACTCGAAGCGGAATCGCGCCGGGTCAACCGGTTCTGGGAGCAGGGACACTCACAGGGACCTGTCGTACCGGAGAGCATGCAGCCGCCGGCACCTTTCGTTTCCGCTCCCGAGGCACCTTCCATCGGTGCGGTACGCGAAGTGGTCAACACCGGACCGGAAAAAGGTTTCCGCCTGCAGGAAGTACCGATCTCCCGCGAGTATCCGCACACGCTCGACCTGCGCAGGAAAAAGCGGTAGATGCAGCAACAGTTTCAGTCTCAGTCTCAGGGTGCGCCTCTCTACCGACCCGGTAGCAGCTTCGACGAGATGCTCACCGGCAACGGTGAAGTACGCCAACACTGGCGGCCCATCTACGATGCGATAGAGAAGATGGGCATCGGCCGCCTCTCGGATATGCAGCAGGATATCGACTGGCTGCTGAAAGAGAACGGCGTCACTTACAACGTCTACGACGATCCCGAAGGCCTCAACCGCCCGTGGAGACTCGACCCCCTGCCCTTTCTCTGTCCTGCTCCGGAGTGGGAAAAACTCCAGCAGGCGCTTTTACAGCGTACACATCTGCTCAACCTCATCTACCGTGATATCTACGGCGAACAGCGTCTGATCAGGGAGAAGATTCTCCCTCCGGAGATCATCTTTACCCATCCCGGTTATCTGCGGCCTGTCGTCGGCACAGAGCGCCCGCACAACCGTGATATCCATATCTGCAGTGCCGATATCTCCAGGGGGTCCGACGGTAAATTCTGGCTCATAGCCGACCGTACACAGGCCCCTTCGGGGATGGGATATGTCCTCGAAAACAGGCTGGTGATGCGCAGTGTCTCCGATCGCTACTTCGGAAGGCTCACCAGACGCAGGCTCTACCCCTTTTATACCGCGTTCAAAAAACGTATCGAAGCACTCAATCCCCGCGGTGTCTCCAACCCGCTATCAGTCTTGCTGACACCCGGTCCCTACAACGAAACCTATTTTGAGCAAGCCTACCTCAGCGCCTATCTGGGAATGGTACTGGTACAGGGAGGAGATTTGCTGGTACGAAACGGAAGGCTCTGGATCAAAACGCTCGAGGGGCTTCGCCAGGTCGATACCATGCTTCGCCGTGTGGATGACCTCTACTGCGATCCGCTGGAACTGCTCCCCTCCTCCAGACTGGGAGTGCCGGCACTCACCGAAGCGATCCGTCATGATCGTGTCGCACTGCTCAACCCGTTGGGTACCGGTGTGCTGGAGAGTGCCGGACTGATGCCCTTTATGCAGTCGATATGCTCCTATTTTCTGGATGAAGAGCTGCAGTTGCCCCAGGTTGCGAGCTGGTGGTGCGGACAGGAGAAAGAGCGCAGTTATGTACTGGAGCATCTGGACCAGATGATTATCCGCCGGACCGACAGAAGAGAGCATCCCGCCATCATCCACGGCGGAAAACTGAGCAGCGGGGAACTGGAAACACTCAAAGCAGAGATTGAAACCTATCCATGGCGCTTTGTCGGACAGGAAGATATCGGCTTTGCGACAGTGCCCTCTTTTACCGGCAAAGGACTCGAACCGAGACATTTCGTACTGCGCAGTTATGCACAGTCACAGGAGGATGGCTATACGATGCTCCCCGGCGGACTGGTGCGATGCGCCGAAGATGCCCACCCTTACCAGATCTCCGGACAGCGGGGAGGTGTGAGCAAAGATCTCTGGATACCCGATCAGGTATCCGAGCTGCGGGAGCCGCCCGATTTTTGCAAAATATCCGTCACGCCCTATTTTCACGAGATCCTTACCAGTCTCAAAGCGGAACACTTCTACTGGATGGGGCGCTACCTCGCCAGAACGATCGAAACGATCCGCCTGATCCGCGCAACGCTCAAAGCGGCCATCAATCTCTCACCGCAGGCAAAAGAGGAGATGGAGAGTGCACGGGAGTATATCTTCAGCGCGTTAACCCATATGACCATGACCTATCCGGGATTTGTCGGCCCCCATGAGATGCCTGTCGATCCCGTTGCCGAGATCGAATCGATTCTCTTCGATGCCGGACGCACCGGTTCGCTGGCTTCGACGCTGCAGATGCTCTCACGGAGCAATCTGCATCTGAGGTACATCCTTCCGCTGGAGGCATGGAAACTCTTTGCCGGGATGATGGAACAGTGGCAAAAAAAGGAGAAAAAAGAGATACATGGCGTACGCATGATGAGCGATGTACTCGATACGCTGCTGGTCTCGCTGCTGGCATACAAAGCGCTGATCGAGGAGACACTGATACGTGAAGAGGGTTTGCGGCTCTACCGCATCGGAAAACGGATCGAAACTTCGCTTCTTCTCATCTCCAGGTCTCGATCGATGCTCGTACCCCGCCTCGATACGCAGGCCGAGTACTATCTGCTCGAAGCGCTGCTCTCTTCGGGAGAAGTCGTCAATGCCTATCGCAGCTCTTACCACAGCAGCTATGAAGTCCGGCATGTGATGGAGCTACTGCTCTTCGATCAACGTTTCCCGAGATCGCTGCACAACCTCCTTTCGAAGATATTGAAAGATCTCTACAAACTGCCCAGACCGACGAAGCAGAACCAGCTGTGCCCTTACGAGAAACCCTTTTTCAGCGCCTTTGCAAAGCTCAAACTGGCCGACATCGGTCTGCTGGAGAGTGTCGATGAGAGCAGCGGTGTACGCCGGGAACTCGATACGCTGCTGGCAGAACTTTACGACATGCTGACCCAGGGGTCCGACCTCCTGACACAAACCTATTTTTCACATACACAGACATGATGCTATACTATAAAATATTTCACAAAACGGAATTCAACTACACCCAGCTCATCTCCTTCAGCCACAATCTCGCCTGCCTGAAACCGCGCGATACCGCGAGGCAGCAACTGCTCGACTTTGAGATGGAGATCTCACCCCAAACGCCTCAGATCCACCATCACAGGGACTATTTCGATAACTATGTCACCTATCTGGAGGTGGAAAAACCGCACCGGAGACTGACAGTCACAACCACTTCGCTTGTGCGAATCGACCGATCAGCGTCCTATCACAAAGAGCATCCTGCGCTCTGTGACATGACACTCTCCCGGGCGCTCAAACGCCTGGCCGATCCCCGGGAGATCGAGACGATCATGGCGAAGGAGTACTGTTACACTTCACCGCTGCTCCCGCCGGGTGATCCGGCGCTCAAAGCCTACGCCGCATCCTCCTTCGCTCCCGACCGCCCTCTCTTTGAAGCGGCCAGGGAGTTCATGGGGCGTATCTACGAGGATTTCGCCTTTACTCCCGGATTCAGCGATGTGACGACCCCCGTGTCGGAAGTCTTTGTGCAGAAGAAGGGTGTCTGTCAGGATTTCGCCCATCTGGCGATCACGGCGCTGCGCATGCTCGGCCTTCCCGCACGCTATGTGAGCGGCTATATCGAAACGCTGCCGCCGGAGGGAGAAGAGAAACTTTTCGGTGTCGACGCTTCACACGCCTGGTATGCGATCTACTTTCCCGGCGTCGGCTGGATCGGCTTCGACCCGACGAACAACCTGCTGCCCAAAGAGCAGCATATCGTACTCGGATGGGGCAGAGACTACGGCGATGTCGTTCCGCTGCGCGGTGTCGTCGTGGGTACCGGCCACAGCAGGCTCTCGGTCAGTGTCGATGTGCGTCGGGTCGCTGCGCCGGCTGCGCAATCCTGAAAGCGATACTCTTCTCGATGATCAGCGCATGGTTATAGAGACATGTGATCATGCCGTCACAGGGCGCGGTGAAGGTATGGATCGTTCTTCCTTCAAGCGCATGGCTGATCTCTCCGATCACCTCCCCTGCATGCACATAGGCGCCGGGGGTTTTCTGTGTGACGAAGATACCGCTTTGCGGGGATTTGACGACACTGATCTCCTCTCTTGTGACGACATTGCTCTCATAGGCGTAAAACATCGGATAGTCGATCACACCGCTGCGTTCCAGAAAACGCACCAGTGCCTGAAAAACGGTATCGGAATCGTAACCGGCCGGCTCCGCATTGCGCGGTGTCATGATTGTGAAGGCTTTGGTGTGCCAGAGTTGCCAGTTGTACTGCAGGGAGACGGTATTGACCGACTGCACCTCTTTATGATAGATAAATTTGAAGCCGAACCTTTTTGCCCCTTCCAGATCTTCATAGCCGCTTTCGAGCAGGACAACATGCGGAATGCAGTCTGCATTGTCGGGGCGGGAACGCAGCGTGATGCCATAGGTATACCCCTGCACCGCTTCGAATAGTTTGTGTGCGATGCGCTGGGTCGTCTCCCCTTCGCTGTAGCCCGGGAACATCATATTGAGGTCGGTTTTATCCAGAGGCCAGAAACGCTCCCTGACATTGAGCGCATAGTGGTCGACGGAGGGTACGACCAGTATATTTCCCCTGATCTTCTGCTCCTTCTCCAGTTTTCGGGAGAGAAACTCCACCAGTCTCGACGTGGTGTAGAGCGGAATGATCGCATCGCCCTCTATCGCGCCGACAATCGCGACGGACGGTGCTTCGGGATCGCTCCCCTCGAAAAGATACCCTTCGACCACCATCGGCGCACGGCTGAGCGATTCTATTTTGACGATTTCAATCTTCTGCATGCTTCTCTCCGAATAGTCGTGCCATCAGCGATCCTTCATAGACTACGGGATAGGCGCGAAGTGTAAAGAGCAACCCCTGATGGTCACTGACGATCTCTCTGCGCACTTCACCATGCAGGGGGTCGACGATCTCGCCGATCAGATCTCCCCGATCGACCCTCGCCCCGTGTTCACAGCGGGGAATGAAAAGGCCGCTGCAGGGAGCGTTGAGGTAGTGGACCTCGCCGTGATGCGAATAGATCGGTGTCATCACCTCCGATTTTGCTTCCGGAGAGAGGATCCCTTCGTGTGCCATCAGGTTGAGCATCCCTTTGAGCAACTGATGGCCGTAGAGAGGTGTGACGCGCATGCCGACGCCCATTTCTACTACCAGGGTGTCCGTGCCCAGTTCGTTCATCGTATGGGCGAAGGTCGATTCCAGTACCGTGACGGCATCATGCACCCAGATAAATTGACAGTTGAGCTGCCTGGCCAGCGGCACCAGACGCCCCTCCAGGTCTCTGCTGATACGTATCTGCGGCATCTCCGTCAAAAAGATGTTGCTCGAATGGATATCGATCGCGATATCGCTCCCCCTGACATCTTCTGTCAGGGCAAAGGCGACCTGTCCGGGCAGGGTATCCTCTCTGCCACCGGGAAAGACACGGTTGAGATCGACATTGTAGAGCGGAAAAGAGCGGGTGATGGTATCGATCCCCAGCGGATTGACCGCCGGATAGATATCTACGGTGCCCCGAATCGCTTCCGGATGGTCTCTGAGCCACTGCGCCAGCAGAAAGATCGCATACTGCCCCTCCAGTTCGTCACCATGGATACCGCTGACGATGCTGATACGTTTACCGCTGCCCTCACCGCCATGTTCAGACGGCGTAAAGCGGGTACGGCGGATCGCGAACTTCTCACCGACGGGAAGATCGACGCTGAAGATTTCGGTGGTGGTCATCTCTCTGCTCAAAGTTTTGCGTTTTTGTCAACGACGATATGGTCGATGATTCTGTTGACTTTCTGCAACATCTTCTCCGGACGCAGGCCGGTCATCCTCTCCTGCCGGTAGTCCGGCGTCAGGCTCTTCGCCACGACGTCGATATCCTCCAGCAGCAGCAGGGCGAACTCCATCTGTTCATCGAGACGAATACGCAGATCGACCTTTTCGATCATCTCTCCCAGCTGGATGAAACGGTCACTTTTGTGGTACTGAAGATACTGGTGCATGCCGCCCCAGATCTGCAGTATCATCTCGAAGGCGTGATCGAAAAAGTGGTAGTCGACATCGTAGATACTGTGTTCATGCTTCGCAAAGTGACGGTGTAGCTGGATCACTGCCGCAAAAGTATCCGCATGCAGATAATTTCTGGCGATGATCGCATTCTCCCGCAGATGCTGTACGATTTCGAAAAGGCGTACCGGATGCTCTCCGTAGATCGCCTCCTGGAGATATTCGGTGGCACTCTTGTAGTGCAGCGTAGCGCCCAGTCGCGCAAAAAGCGTGCGACCGGCATCCGGATCGACATCGATCACTTTGTCGAAGGTCACTTCTACGGCATCGAGCTCGATCTCGAGACGCTTGATGTACCGTCCGAACCAGTAGAGATTGTTCGCCATCTCCTTTGTCAGGTATTGCTTAGGCATCCGGCACCTCCATGACCCATGTATCTTTAAAGCCGCCGCCCTGCGAAGAGTTGACCAGATAATTCCCCTCCTCCATCGCAAAGCGCGTCAATCCGCACGGCCACACCTGCGGTTTGTCCGTCATCGTGACATAGACCCTGAAGTCGGCTTTTCTCGGTACGATCTGACCGTTGATATAACACTCTTCGTCATAGAAATCGATCACCTCCTGTGCGATGAAACGCCTGGGATCCTTTTTGATCAGCGTGATCAGGTCTTCTCGCTGCAGCTCGGTGAGACGATTGCCAAACTGCACACCGTAGCCGCCAGCTTCGGCGACATCTTTGATGACCAGCGTTTCGAAATTCTCCAGAATATAGGCCATATCCTTCTCGAAAACGGGAAGATAGGTCGGTGCATTGCTGAGGATCGGTTCCTCATCGAGGTAATACCTGATCATCTGAGGCACGAAGTAGTAGATACCTTTGTCGTCCCCTACGCCGTTGCCCGGTGCATTGAGTATCGCGACATTGCCGGCCAGATAGGCCTCCATGATCCCCTCGACGCCGATCAGACTCTCGGGGTTGTAGCGGGCCGGATCGAGAAAATCGTCGTCGAGTCTTCGGTAGAGCGCGCCGACACGTACGTTGGAGCCGTCATACTGTTTCAGATAGAGGTGTTTGTCGATGACGGTAAGCTCGTGGCCTCTGGCCAGCACCGCCCCCATCAGCTGTGCCAGATAACTGTGCTCATAGTAGGCGGAGTTGAATCGTCCCGGTGTCAGCACGACATTGATACCGCCGCGGTTGACGTAATCCATCGTTTTACGCAACTGCTGCGGATAATCCAAAATCGGCCGGATCGGCATCTTTTCAAAAAATTCGGGATAGATCTTGCGAAAGATATTGCGCACGGAGAGAGGGTAGCTCGCACCGCTGGGAACACGGAGATTGTCTTCGAGTATGACCCAGTCGTGCGTTTTGCTGTCGAGCACGAGATCGATCCCGCTGATATGGCTCCTGATCCCTTTGGGCGGCATGAAACCCTTCAATCCCGGTTCATACCCTTTGGCATTGAGTACAAAATGCTCCGGAATGATCTTATCTTTGATGATACGCTGCTCGGAGTAGATATCTTCGAGGAAGAGATTGAGCGCGGTCACACGCTGACTGACGCCCGCATCGAGTCTCGCAAAAGCTTTGGAGCCGATGATACGCGGGATGACGTCGAAGGGGAAGGGGCGCTCTATGAACTGGCCGTCTTTATAGAGATTGAAGTTGACGGCAAATTTTTCCATGTAGTTGTTGAAATCTTTGATCTTGTGCTTATCCTGCACTTCGAAGATTTTCCAGAACTGATCCATCAGTTTTGTATGTTCATGTAGCATATAAGGTCCTGTAAATTGGCAAAGCCCCTGTTTCAGAGGTTTCGATAGACAATTATACAGAATTTATGCACATTTTATCGAATGGAGGTGTATAAAAATCAGGCAATCCTACTCTACACCGGTTTCACAGATATTGGCCTGTGCATCCTCCTCTACCGTGATGACAAAGTGCTCACCGACCCTGGCAACATCGAAAGTGTGCCTGCCGCAAAAGCTGCTGTTGAGACTTTCCGACCAGTCGTACGCCTCCGCTTCCGCATCGAATCGGTTGGTGCACGTGCGAATCTGCTCCATGCCCCGTTGTTTAGCGCAGCTGCAGAGTCTCTCCACAACAACATGAAAATTCATGAGAGTTTGCTGTTCATCACGATCAGATAGAACTGATCTTTGGTTTTGTTGAGCTGCTTGATTACCAGGTCATGATGCTCCGGCGTAAGTACAAAGTGCTGCTCCATGTAGTCATACATCTTATCGATCTGGGTATAGATCTCTTTGATGAGGTTCTCTTTGATCTGATCCTGTACAGACATTGGCATACGTCTCCTTTAGCTTATTTATCGTGATATGATATGCATAATCCATACCTGATGAAAAAGAGAAGCGTAAGAAAAAGGGTGTTAGTATGCGGCGGTCTGTTACGCATCTGTTGCGACAGGCGGAACTATTTACCAATGAGGAGAAAAAAGTGAAAACGATACATCTTATAGGCGGAGAAAAGGGAGGTGTAGGTAAATCTCTCTTTGCCCGCCTGCTGTCACAATACTACATCGACAGACAGGAGCCCTACATCGGACTCGATGCCGACAGGTCGCATCCTACGCTGCAGCGCTATTATCAGGATACAACACAACCGATCGATCTGGACCATTTCGAGAGCAGCGATCAGATCGTCGAGATGGCGATCGAAAAGGATACCAATGTCATCGTGGATCTCCCGGCTCAGTCTGAGCGTTTTCTGGATCGATGGCTCGAAGAGAATGACATACTCGGTTTGTGTCAGGAGATGCAGATCAGAGTCATCTACTGGTATCTTGTCGATGACGGGAACGACTCCCTGCAACTGGTGGAAAATTTTCTGCAAAAATATGGAAACACCATAGATTGTGTGGTACTCAAAAACCTGGGGCGCGGCAGCGACTTTTCCGCGATCGATGCTGTGGTAGAGGCTGCGCAGCAGAGCGGTAACGCAAAGATCCACAGCGCGACCCTGCCGCAACTGCATGCACCTACCATGCACAAGATCAACAAGCTCAACTTCAGCTTCTGGGGAGCCGCAAATATCAGCAGCGGTGATGCGCATCTCGGTCTTATGGAGCGTCAGCGTACGAAGGTCTGGTTGCGCAAAACCTACGCCATGCTCGACGCGATCCTTCAAGAGGCGTAAAAACCTCCAACCCCGGGCGCATTCCGCAACAGGAATGCGCTTTGCACAACAGATCGTAAAAAGGGATTTATGCAGACACTCTCGATCATTCTCGTCGCGCTCCTTCTCTCCATTCTGATCAACAGAGTGCTCAAGCACTTCAGGATACCGACCGTCATCGGCTATATCGCCACCGGTATCGCCGTTTCGCTCCTCTTCGGACTGCACCGCCACGAAGGAGATATGCTCGGGCATATCGCCGAGTTCGGTATCGTCTTTCTGATGTTCATGATCGGACTGGAGTTCTCTTTCAAAACACTCGCGGCGATGTGGCGCGAAGTGGTGCTCTACGGCACACTGCAACTCTTCATCACGGGACTGCTGCTGACACTGATCACCCATGCGGCAGGCATCGAAACCAAAAGTGCGATCATCATCGCCGCAGCCCTCTCGCTCTCCTCGACCGCCATCGTGCTCAAAGCGCTGCAGGAGAAGGAGCATACCCATACGCCCTACGGGAGGAGTTCCGTCGGGATACTCCTCTTTCAGGATATGGCGGTTATCCCGATATTGCTGATGCTTACCATCTTTACCTCCAGGGAGCAGGCGATGGGCAAAATGCTCCTGGCGATCGTGCAGGATGCCGTGATGGTGGGGGTTATCATGTATCTGATCGGAAAATATCTGCTCAACCCCCTGCTGGAGTGGATCACCCGGGCCGACTCGTCGGAAATCTTTCTGGCGACTGTCCTCTTTCTGGTGATCGGCTCCGCGCAGCTGGCGCATCTTTTCGGTTTCAGCTACTCCCTGGGCGCTTTTCTGGCGGGGATGATCCTCTCCGAAACCCGTTTCAAGTATCAGATCGAAGCGAAGCTGATCTCGTTTCGCGACCTGCTGATGGGACTCTTTTTTGTGACGGTGGGGATGCAGATCAATCTGGCGACTATCGCCGCGCATCCTGTCGCGATCGTCGTGACAGCGCTGGGTGTCATGCTGCTCAAGTTTCTCGTCATACTCGGTATACTCTACTTTTTTACACGCCTGCGTACCGCGATAAAAACCGCACTCGCACTCTCCCAGATCGGGGAGTTTGCGCTGGCGATCATCACACTGGCGCTCTCCGACGGTCTGCTCTCGGAAGAGACCGCACAGATCCTCTTCGGGGCGACGGTGCTCTCGATGGTCCTCTCCGTCTTCATCCTGACCGATATCCGGCGTATCGCCGACTTTCTCTATCCCGAACCGGAATCCCTCCCCGCGCATACGCACAGCGGCATGCAAAACCATATCATCGTCTGCGGATATGGACCGATGGGGCGCAACGTCGTCAAACTGCTCAGAGCGTCAGGCGTCTCCTATCTGATACTCGAACACGATATTCAGGCAGTGGCACTGGGGCAGAAGCGGGGTGAGCCGATCTTTTTCGCCAATGCCGCCAATACGGAGATACTGCAACATTTCGACGTGGCACATGCCGCATCCGTTATCGTCGCTGTCGGAAATGCGCACCATCTGCGTCTGATCTGTGAAGCCTTCAGAGCGCTTTGCGACGATGTCAATCTCGTCATCAAAGCGGCAAACCGCACCGAAGAGCGGATGCTTGAAGACCTGCATGTCGACCATGTCGTTTTGCAGAGTGAAGAGATGGCGAAACTTCTGGTCAAAGAGGCGCTCTATTGTCACCTCTGAGATCTACTGATATCTACAGAGGTGTGAGAACGGGGGCGAAGGCTTTGGTGGCGAGTGCTACCCGCTGGCCTCTTTGCAGATGCTGTGCCGTCTCTTTGTCTATGACCACTTCGACGAGCTGCTGCCCGATGGCGACCACCGCCACATAGACGATATCCGCCCGGATGATATCGAGCAGCTCTCCTTCAAATCTGAACTTCTGGCTTCCTTTGGTTTTCAGCAAGCTCTTCCCCGGCGTTCCATCGTCCACCACCCTTCCCCTGTGTATGGTTACGACCCGGTTCGCGAGTCTGTAGATCTCTCCGGGATCGTGACTGACCATGATCGTCGTCGTACCAAACTCTCTGTGCAGTGTCAAAATCTCCTGCTGCAGCTTCGTGCGCATGGTGGGGTCGAGGGCGGAGAGCGGCTCGTCCATCAGCAACAGTTTCGGGCGGTTCATGAGGGCACGGCAGAGACTGACACGCTGCTTCTGTCCACCGCTCAGGGTGTGGGGAAGACGTTTTTTAAGCGCTCCCAGCTCGGTGATCTCGAGCAGTTTGTCCGCCAGTTTTCTGTCATTTCGGACATAGAGCAGATTCTCCTCGACACGCATATTTTCAAAGAGTGCATACTCCTGAAAGACGAAGCCTATCTCACGTTTCTGAGGCGGCAGTGCGGAAGATCCGTCGAGCCAGAGCTTCTCCCCGACACGGATCGTCCCCTCCGCACTCTCCAGCCCCGCCAGGATACGCAAAAGCGTCGTTTTCCCACTGCCGCTCTCTCCTGCGAGTGCGACAAACTGGCGCTCTTCGATCTTCAGAGCGACTTCCAGCCGCATCTGACCTCCGGCGCCGTGAAGATCTTTGGCGATGTCGATGAGAATCATACGCCGATACCCGCCTTCCGCTTCTGTTTCTGATTGAAGAGATAGACACCCAAAAGAACGATGAAACTGATCGTAAGCATGACAGCGCTGTAGATATGCGCCGTGGTGTAATCCATCGTCTCGACCATTTCGTAGATCGCCACGGAAGCGACTTTCGTTTCGCCGGGAATGCTGCCGCCGACCATCAGGACAACGCCAAATTCACCGACAGTATGGGCAAATGTCACGATGATCGCCGTCATCAGAGAGGGTTTGATATTTGGCAGGACGACTCTGAGCAGTGTTGTCAATCCGTTTTTGCCGCTGATGTAGGAGGCTTCGATCATATGTTTGTCCAGGCTCTCGAAACCGCTTTGCAGCGGCTGGACCATAAAAGGGAGTGAATAGATACAACTCGCCACCACCAGTCCCGGAAAGGTAAAGACCAGCGGCGTACCGAAGAGTGCCTCCAGTGAAGCGCCCAGCGGTGAAGTGGATGAGAGTGCCCAGAGCAGGTAGAAACCGAGCACCGAAGGGGGCAGTACGATCGGCAGCGCGGTCATCGATTCGAGGATCGGTTTGTACCGGGAGTGTGTCTGTGAAAGATACCATGCCAGCGGCAGCGCCAGAAGAAAAAGTATCAGTGTAGTCGCTGCAGCCAGTTTGAAAGAGATCAGAAACGGTGTGAAATCGATCGATGAAAGTCTGCTTATCATGAGAGTACCTCCTCCAGAAAGAGGTCATTTGCCTTGATGATGGCCGTCACGCTATCCCCGACTTTGAGTTGCATCCGCCTGAGGGCACCCGTCGTGATCAGAGCGGCCAGCTCTGTAGCCCCGATTTGCATGCGCACGACGGTGACCAGCTCCCCCTCCTCTGTCTCTGCTATCCGCGCCGCGACCTGATTGGTATAACTGACGCTTCCGCCCAGATCTTTGGCTATCGCTACTGAGCTGAAATTGACCCCCAGCATCACCTCTTTACCGGGTACGATCCCGGCGTCGAGATTGAGACTGACCATTCTGATCGTGACACCCTCCCACAAAAATGTCACGATATGCAGTGTGTCGGCGGCTTCTATCTTCTCCACCCTCGCTTTGAGACGATTCATGGTACCTTGTAACCATACGCTTTTAATATCTTTTTTACCTCATCCGAAAAGATAAAACGATAGAACGCTTCCGCATCAGGGTTCCCTTTGGCTCTTTTGAGCATGACCACGCCCTGTTCAATCGGGCTGTAGTAGGCCGGATCGACCGTTATCCAGTGCAGACCCTCTTTGAAAGCGCGCATTTTGGGACTATAGAGCGATGACTTTGCGACGAAACCGACATCCACAGCTGTCAATATATAGGAGAGTACCTGCGCCACACTCTGGGCGTAGAGCAGTTTGGGCCTGAGTGCGGGATAGAGACCGCTCTTCTGCAGCGCTTCCAGCGCCGCCTTGCCATAAGGCGCGGTCTTAGGATTGGCGATCGCGATGCGTTTGATTTCCGGTGATCTCAGCGATGCGATACCTTTTGAAAAATCACGCTCTTTTCTACTCAGAAGTGCCAGAGCGCCCATCGCGTAGATTTTGGGTTCGGTGATCGCAAACCCCTCTTTATACAATCTTTGCGGATAACGCATATTGGCCGACAAAAAGAGTTGATAGGGTGCGCCGCGCATAATCTGTGCCGTCAGATTGCCGCTGCTGCCGAGCGTGGTGCGTACATTTATGTCAGGATGTGACTGCCGGAAGGATTTGACGATCTCCTCCATCGCGTAAGTGACATTGGCAGCGACGGCGACTTTCACTTCTCCCGCCGCA
>JANTHT010000028.1 GCA_024762235.1 Sulfurospirillum sp. | reverse complement strand
ACAGAGTGTGTCACCGGTCGTGGTGTTTTTGAGTCCCACGACCGCACCGATTTCACCGGCGTAGATCTCTTTAATCTCTTCACGTTTGATCGCATGCATCTTCATGATACGTCCGACACGCTCTTTTTTGTCTTTGGTAGAGTTGTGTACGTAAGAGCCTGACTCGAGGATACCTCTGTATACACGGATAAATGTCAGTTGTCCCACAAACGGATCGGTCATGATCTTGAACGCCAGCGCTGCGAACGGCCCGTCATCGGTCGACTCGACGAAAATCTCTTTTTCAGGGTCATCCATCATCGTTCCGCGGATCGGCGGTACCTCTGTCGGTGCAGGAAGATAGTCCACAACGGCATCGAGAAGCGTCTGTACACCTTTGTTTTTAAAGGCGGTACCGCATGTCATCGGTACGATCTCCATGTTGACAGTCGCTTTTTTGATACCTGTCATGATCTCTTCAGTCGTCAGCTCTTCACCTTCGAGATACTTCTCCATCAACGCTTCGTTGATCTCCGCTTCAGAGATCTTTTCGATCATCTTGTTGTGATACTCTTCCGCCTGCTCCTGAAGCTCGGGACGAATATCCTGCTCATGATAGGCAGAACCCATCGCTGCTTCCGCATCCCAGACGATCTCTTTCATCTTCACGAGGTCAATCACACCCTCGAAGTTCTCTTCCGCTCCGATAGGCAGCTGGATGGGCACTGGATTACCGTTGAGTCTCTCTTCGATCTGTCTCTCGACTTCGTAGAAATCGGCACCGGTTCTGTCCATCTTGTTGACGAATACGATAGAGGGTACGCCATATCTGTTTCTCTGTCTCCAGACTGTCTCGGACTGTGGCTGTACACCACCGACCGCACAGAATACGGAAACCGCACCGTCGAGTACACGCATGGAACGCTCGACTTCGATCGTAAAGTCGACGTGGCCCGGAGTGTCGATGATGTTGATCTGCTTGCCTCTCCACTCACATGTCGTCGCAGCGGAGGTGATAGTGATACCTCTCTCCTGCTCCTGCTCCATCCAGTCCATCGTCGCGGCACCGTCGTGTACTTCACCGATCTTGTGCTCAACACCTGTGTAAAAGAGGATTCTCTCTGTCGTCGTCGTCTTACCGGCATCGATATGCGCGGCAATACCGATGTTTCTCACATCTTCAAGTTTATGGGATCTTGGCATTTTAGTTTCCTTCTCTTACCATCTGTAGTGAGCAAACGCTTTGTTCGCCTCAGCCATTTTGTAAGTATCTTCTTTCTTCTTGTATGAAGCACCTCTCTCGTTCGCAGCATCGATCAGCTCATTTGCCAATCTCTCTTTCATCGTTCTCTCAGATCTTTTGCGCGTAAAACCGATAATCCATCTGAGTGCCAGAGACTGTTGTCTGACAGGTCGCACTTCTACCGGTACCTGATAGGTGGCACCACCGATTCTGCGGCTTTTTACTTCCATGACCGGTTTGATGTTTTCAACCGCTTTGTAGAATACATCGATACCTTTTTCATCTTCGACTTTTTTGTCGATTGTATCGATCGCATCGTAAAATATTTTTGCAGCAACGCTTTTTTTACCGTCCAGCATGAGGCCGTTGATAAATTTGGATACCAATTTGGAGTTGTAAATCGGATCCGGAGTGATTTCTCGTACAGGAGCTCTTCTTCTTCTCATAATCTTCCTTCAATTTTTTGCAAATTTACTCAAACTCTCTCCCCGAAGGTTTTACCGAAAGAGCCTGGCCAATTTTAACAATAATAATTTTTATATTTGTTGATGTAACCTCTTCAAGATACTTTCATGAACATTTTTGCCCATGAAGCACCAACCCATAACCCTACTTAGGTCTCTTCGTACCGTATTTACTTCTTGCAACTTTTCTGTTCGCAACACCTGCGGTATCAAGCGCACCACGAACGATATGGTACTTCACACCCGGCAAATCCTTTACCCTGCCGCCACGTACAAGTACGATGGAGTGTTCCTGAAGGTTGTGGCCCTCACCACCGATGTAACTGATCACTTCAAATCCGCTTGTCAACCTGACTTTTGCGACTTTTCTGAGCGCTGAGTTTGGTTTTTTCGGAGTTGTCGTGTAGACTCTTGTGCAAACGCCGCGTCTTTGGGGACATTTGACAAGTGCCGGTGATTTGGACTTTTTAATCACCTTTTTTCTCTCTTTACGAATCAACTGATTGATAGTTGGCACATGTTTTCCTTTATGAATTTTTCCTACAGAGCATTCAGGCTCTATAAAGGTCCGCAATAATACTCAAAATATCTTTATAATGTGCTTAATTTAAGGGGTTTATAATCGTTTGAACCCTCTGAATAATTCACTTCTCTCAAACGGCTTCACGGTGGGTACCCCAAAATTTCAGGGAAATTTTCAGGAAACTCTGTTTTGACCCTACCGCTGCAGATGTTGTTCGAGCAGCAAATTGTTCAGAGGATTCTATTGTGAAGAGGTTGGAAACGCGCATGACAGCATGTTCGCCGTCACGCGCAATAGATAGTACTTTATGCTTCGTTGAATCTGAGTTTGACGCGCTGGTCTTTGTACATACCGGTACCGACCGGAATCATACGCCCGAGGATGACATTCTCTTTCAGATCTTCGAGGTGATCGGTCTTACCTGCGATCGCCGCTTCGACGAGAACTTTGGTCGTCTCCTGGAACGATGCCGCGGAGATGATCGAATCGGCGTTGATCGCCGCTCTGGTGACACCGAGCAGTGTCGGTTCCGCGATGGCGGGTTCACCGCCCATCTTCAGGATGCGCTCGTTCTCTTCTCTCAGTTTTCTGCGGCTGATCAGGTCACCGGTAATGAAGTGTGTGTCACCGCTGTCTACGATCTTGACCTGGCGGAGCATCTGTGAAACGATCACTTCGATATGCTTATCGCTGATCGCAACACCCTGTGAACGGTAAACTTGCTGAATCTCGCTGATAAGATAGAAGTGCAGCGCTTTCTCACCCATGATACGCAGGATATCGTGGCTTGAGATCTGTCCGTCGGTCAGCTTCTCACCCACCTGTACATACTCACCAGGATGAACAAGGATCTGTCTGTTTTTGTCAACAAGATACTCTTTGTAGTTGCCGTCGTCTGTTTCGATGATGATACGCTCTTTGGCTCTCAGCGGTTTTCCGAATCGTACCGTACCTGCCACTTCCGCGATCACTGCCGGAGATTTCGGACGTCTCGCTTCAAAGAGTTCGCTGACACGCGGCAGACCACCGGTGATATCTTTAGATTTTGCCGCTGCTTTCGGAATCTTCGCGAGCTCATCGGCCTGCTTCACTTCCGCACCGTTCTCGACCAGTATGGAGGTTTTCGGGTCAAGCAGGTATTTCTTGATCTCGCCGGCATGTGTCGCGAGTACGATCGCCGGTTTATACCCCGAAGGAATATATTCGTTGATCACAAGTCTCGCCTGTCCCAGTTCATCGAGCTGCTCTGTCGCAGTTACACCCGGCTCTACATCTTCAAAGGTCACAACACCATCTTCTTCCGCAATAATCGGCGTTGAATATGGATCCCATTCGGCAATCACTGTCTGGGCATCTTTTTCCGGTTTGGCGATGATATCGGTAGACTCGACCTGTGCATTGTCTTCCGAGGTCACAATCGAATTTCTCGGAATATAGTGACGTACCGCTTCACGCCCCTCCTCATCCGCGATGATCGCAAAGAGACCTTTCTCATCGACTTTATGCCCTTTTTCGATATTTTCCAGTCTCTGGAGATAGTCACCCGTCAACTGGAAATATTTGATTGTACCGGTCGCTTTGGCGGTGATCTTCTGCACTACCGGCGCTCCGTTGTCGATGCGCAGCACACTACCGTACTGGATACGGTTGGGGATATTCCACCCCTCTTTGATCACTTCAACGATACTCTCGCCCTCTTCCACTTTCGCATTTCCGTCGTAGGGCAGATAGAATTTTCCTTCCATCTTACCGCTGATTCCCGCAAGCTCGTTCGGCTTGGCGACATCGTTTTTACGCAGGACAAATTTTGCGACCTCTTCACCCGCCGTGACAGCCACGACCATCTCTTCGTGTGCATAGGAGACCGCCACTTCACCCGCAAACGGGGCTTTGATCTTCGGTTCGACAAGCAGTACCGCAGCATTTCTACGGTTGGCTACGATCTTTTCACCTTTGGCATTGGTGTATGTCTTGAGGTTGTAGAAGCGGATGAAACCCTCTTTTTTCGCGACGACCTGATTGTCCTGCTGCTCTGTGGAAGCCGTACCACCGATGTGGAATGTCCTCAGTGTCAACTGAGTACCCGGCTCACCGATCGACTGCGCGGAGATGATACCGACCGCTTCGCCCTTCTTGACCAGCTTCGCTTTGCCGAGGTTCAGGCCATAACACTTCGCACAGACACCCTTTGGTGACTTACACGTGATCGGTGTTCTGATGACGGCAGATTTGATACCCGCTTCCGCGATACTCTTCGCCGCCTCTTCATCGATCAGCGTACCTTCCACAAAGAGTACTTCGTTGGTGATAGGATCGATGATATTTTCTGCAAGTACACGTCCAAGCACCCTGTCTTCGAGCGACTCGACCAGTTCACCGTTGGCACTGATCTCTGTGATCTCGATACCTTCATGCGTACAGCAATCCTCTTCCGAGACTTTGACATTCTGGCTTACATCGACCAGTTTTCTGGTCAGGTAACCGGCGTTCGCCGTTTTCAGCGCCGTATCCGCCAGACCCTTTCTCGCACCGTGGGTCGAGATGAAGTACTCCAGAACGTTCAACCCTTCACGGAAGTTAGAGATAATCGGTGTTTCGATGATCGAACCGTCCGGCTTGGCCATCAGACCACGCATACCTGCCAGCTGTCTGATCTGCGCTGCAGAACCCCTCGCACCGGAATCCGCCATCATGTAGATCGAATTGAATCCATCTTTATCGTTTTTCATCAACGCCATCATGCCGTTGGCGAGCTTGTTGTTGGTGTTGGTCCAGATATCGATGATCTTGTTGTATCGCTCCTGCTCCGTCAAAAGACCCGCAGAGTATTGCTGCTGAATCTCGAGCACTTTCTTCTTCGACTCACTGATGAGTCTCTCTTTATCCTCCGGTACGATAATATCCGCCACCGATATGGAGATACCGGCATCCGTAGAGTATCGGAAACCGAGATTTTTAAGCTGATCCAGAATCTCCGCAGTCTCGTATGTATCACCCACTTTATAGATATAGTCAACGAGATTTCCGATATCTTTCTTCTTCAGGACCCTGTTCCAGAGATCTTCGGGAACAAAGTCGGGTAGAATCGATTTGATGATCATGCGTCCCGCCGTCGTATAGATCAACCTGCCGTTGAGGACAGTTTTGATCTTCGCCTGCGTTTCGATGATCCCCGCATCCAGCGCGATCATGATTTCATCGATACCTGAAAAGAGTTTGTTTCCACCCTTCGCATTCTCTTTTTCCAGAGAGAGGTAGTAGAGTCCAAGGACCATATCCTGTGTCGGAACTGCGATCGCTTTACCCGATGCCGGCAGCAGAATGTTATTGGAGGAGAGCATCAGAATCTTGCACTCCGCTACAGCTTCGCGTGAAAGCGGCACATGCACCGCCATCTGGTCACCGTCGAAGTCGGCATTGAAAGCGGAACAGACCAGCGGATGGAGCTGTATCGCTTTACCGTCGATCAGTACCGGGTGAAATGCCTGAATCGAAAGTTTGTGCAGCGTCGGCGCACGGTTGAGCATGACAGGATAGTTATCGACCACTTCCTGCAGACACTCCCACACTTCGTTGGTTCTCTGTTCGATCATACGTTTGGCCTGTTTGATCGTCGTCGCATATCCTTTGTCTTCGAGTTTCGCCAGCAGATGCGGTTTGAAAAGTTCCAGTGCCATCGTTTTGGGCAGACCGCACTGATCCATTCTCAGACCGGGGCCTACGACGATGACAGAACGTCCGGAGAAGTCGACCCTCTTACCCAGCAGGTTTTGGCGGAATCGCCCCTGTTTACCTTTGATGATCTCACTCAGTGATTTGAGCGGTCGTTTGTTGGCACCTTTGACCGCATTGGCACGACGGCCGTTGTCAAAGAGTGCATCGACCGCTTCCTGCAGCATGCGCTTTTCGTTGCGAATGATGATCTCGGGCGCATCGAGTTCCACCAGACGCTTGAGACGTGCATTTCTGTTGATCACCCTTCTGTAGAGGTCGTTGACATCAGAGACGGCAAACTTGCCGCCATCCAGCGATACCAGCGGACGCAGATCAGGTGGCAGAACCGGCAGTATCGTGATCATCATCCACTCGGGACGGTTGCCGGAATTAACAAAAGACTCGACTACTTTCAGACGCTTGACAAGCTGCTTTTTGCGCGCTTCCGATTTGGTCTCTTCCATCTCCATTTTGAGTCTGTTCAGCGTCTCGATCAGATCGAAATCTGCGAGCAGATCACGGATCACTTCACCACCCATATAGGCTTCAAAACCGGAGTCTGCGAAACGTTGCTCCAGCGATTGATACTGCTCCTCGTTGAGTACATCATACTTCGCAACCGGTTTGGTGTTTTCATGATCGTAGAAGGCTTCACCGGGATTTTTGACAATATAGGCTTCGTAGTAGAGTACACGCTCAAGATCTTTCATCTTCATACCCAGCAGCGTACCGATACGGCTCGGCAGTGAGTTGACATACCAGATATGTGCGACAGGCGTTACCAGTTCGATATGCCCCATGCGGGAACGGCGTACTTTGGAGGTGGTGACTTCCACCCCGCACTTTTCACATTTTATCCCCTTGTAGCGCATCTTTTTATATTTTCCGCAAAGACACTCGTAATCACGCACCGGACCGAAAATCTTCGCACAGAAAAGTCCGTCACGCTCGGGCTTGAGCGTACGGTAGTTGATTGTCTCAGGCTTTTTGACTTCGCCGTAACTCCACGAAAGGATCTTCTCCGGGCTTGCCAGCTTCAGCTTAAACGCATCAAAGTCCCTTGGACGGTTCTCTTCATTAATCTCTATCGGAATCAGATTCTTCACCCTCTTCTCCTTCTTCAAAAATCTCTACATCCAGAGCCAGTGATTTCAGCTCGTTGGTCAATACAAAAAATGTTTCAGGGATACCTGTTTTGGGAACATTTTCACCTCTCGTGATCGCTTTGTATGCCTGCATACGCCCTTCGACGTCGTCGGACTTGATCGTCAGCATCTCTTTGAGGGTATGTGCCGCACCGTACGCTTCGAGCGCCCATACCTCCATCTCACCGAAACGTTGTCCACCGAAGAGCGCTTTACCGCCGACAGGCTGCTGCGTAACCAGTGAATATGGACCCGTACTTCTCGCATGGACTTTCTCATCCACCAGGTGGTGAAGCTTGAGCATATACATGACGCCGACATTGACACGCTCTTTCATCGGTTCACCGGTACGTCCGTCATAGAGCTGTGTTTTACCATCCGCATCGATTTTGGCCAGTTCAAAAAGCTTTTTAAACTCCTCTTCCGTCGTACCTTCAAAGATAGGTGCCGCAAAGCGTACCCCTTTCGCCCAGTCTCTCGCATAATTGAGCAACGCCTCATCACTCAGTTTCTCCATGAAGGCTTTGCCGTGCATCAATTTCGCCACATCGGCGATCTGCACCATCTTCTCTCTGAGCTCCCGGATCCATTCACCCTGTTTCGTTGCGAGGGTCTCTTCGATCTGTTGTCCGAGGCGTCTTCCCGCCAGCCCCAGGTGCACTTCGAGGATCTGTCCGATATTCATACGACTCGGAACACCGAGCGGGTTCAATACGATATCGACTGTCTCCCCGCTGGCCAGGTAGGGCATGTCCATTTCGGGGACGATATTTGAGACGATACCCTTGTTTCCGTGTCGGCCGGCCATCTTGTCACCTACCTTCAGCTTACGCTTTGTCGCGATATAAACTTTGACCAGTTTGGTGACACCGCTTGGCAGGATATCATCTTTCTCGAGGATGGAGAGTTTCTCGTCATGTTCGATTCTGAGACGTTTCTTCTCTTCGCGGAAATAGGTTTTCAGATGGTTATACTGCGCCTGTGTCTCTTCGTCGAAACATTTGACGACACTGTTGAGTGCGAAACGGTTGATGTTTTCAAACTCTTCTCTGGGGATAGTTTCCCCTTTTTTGAAACTCTTACCGTTGACTTCACAATCTTCCTGCAAAAGCGCTTTGGAGAGCAGTGAATTGATCTTCAACAACTCTTCCCGGTCGATCATCAGCAGTTTGTCGTGATGGTCTCGATCGAGATTCTCTTTCTGCGCCTCGAACGCTTCGATCGCACGCGGGTCTTTCTCATACCCTTTTTTCGTAAAGATCTTCACATCAACGACAACACCCTCTGTGGACTGCGGACAGTAGAGCGATTTGTTGACGACATGGCCCGCTTTTTCACCGAAGATGGCCCGCAGGAGTCTCTCTTCGGGTGTCGGTTTGACCTCTCCCTTGGGCGATACTTTACCGACAAGAATCATGCCCGGCTTGACATAGGTACCGATCTTGACAATACCGCTTTCATCAAGGTGGAAAAGATTCTCTTCCTTGACATTGGGGATATCTTTGGTGATCTCTTCCGATCCATCCTTCAGTTCTCTCGCTTCCACCTCTTTTTCATAGATATGCAGCGATGTGAAGGTGTCGTCACGAATCAGACGCTCATTGACGACGATCGCATCTTCATAGTTGTATCCGTTCCAGGGCATGAAGGCAACGAGAATATTCTTTCCGATCGCGATCTCGCCCTGATCCATACTCGGACCGTCGGCGATTACCTGACCCTTTTCGACGACATCCCCTTTCTTGACGACCGGCATCTGCGTAAAAGAGGTGTTCTGGTTGGTACGCATGTTTTTGTGCAGCCAGTAGTGGTCGATAAAAGCGCCGTTTTCATCTTCTCCGAGAATATAGATATTTCTCGAATCGACTTTTTCCACAACACCGCCGCGTTTGGCTTTGATCGCTTCCCAGGCATCTCTGGCGATGGTACTCTCCATACCTGTTCCCACATAGGGTGCCTGTGTCCAGATCAGCGGTACTGCCTGACGCTGCATGTTCGATCCCATCAGTGCACGGTTGGCATCATCGTGCTCGAGGAATGGAATCAACGAAGCCGCCACACCCATCACCATCGCCGAGGAGAGATCGATCATATCGATCTTTTCACGCTCGATCAGTTTGATTTCACCGTTGATTCTCGCTTCGACGATCGGCTCGACAATATTGCCCTCGTCATCCACCTCAGTAGAAGCCGGAGCCAGGACCAGATCCTCTTCCTGCGTCGCAGTCAGATAGACCACTTCGTCAGTCACTTTGCCCTCTTTGACTTTTCGGTAAGGGGCTTCGACAAAACCGAGATCGTTCACCTTCGCATAACTGGAGAGTGTGTTGATCAGACCGATATTTTGACCCTCCGGCGTTTCGACTGGGCAAATACGTCCGTAGTGTGTCGGGTGTACGTCACGCACTTCGAAGCCGGCTCGCTCCTTGACCAATCCGCCTTCACCGAGTGCCGAGAGTCTTCTTTTGTGCGTCACTTCGCTCAACGGGTTGGTTTGGTCCATGAACTGTGAAAGCTGTCCACTCGTAAAGAACTCAAGGATCGTATTGGTAATCATCTTCGAGTTGACAAGGTCATGCGGCATCAACTCTTCGATATTTCCGCTGAGCGTCGTAAACTTGTCTCTGATCGATTTTTGCATCTTGACCAGACCCGAATGGAGTTCTCCCGAGAGGAGTTCACCGATCGCACGGATTCTCCTGTTTCCGAGGTGGTCACGGTCATCGATGTGCCCCTGGCCGTTTTTCACTTTGATCAGGTAGCGTACCGTGCTGATGATATCTTCCGATGTCAGCACCGTGACATAGGACGGCACTTCGAGTCCCAGTTTATGATTCATCTTCATACGCCCGACTCGCGTCAGGTCGTAACGTTCGGGATTGAAAAAGAGATCTTTGATGAATTCTCTTGCCGCATCTTTGGTAACCGGCTCGCCCGGGCGCATCACTTTGTAGATACGGATCGCCGCGAGATCGTTCTCATCTTCAATCTCTTCCGTCTGCTTGAGCAGCTTCATCATCTCATTGTCCTGTACGAAGGAGTTGATGATGGAGTCATCCAGGCCTGAGGCAAGATCGTTGGCGATCTCGATCTCATCGAGACCCAGTTCGAAAATCTGCTTCAGTTTGTTCTCGTCCAGCTGTGTCAGCGTTTCGAAGAGTACTTCGCCACTCTCCTGATCGATGATCGGGGAAGCGAGAAAACGGTTGATCAGTGTCTCGATGGGGTACTCGACCCAATCGATGCCCTGCTCTTTCATTTTCGCCGCTTTTTTCGCCGTGAGTCTCTTGCCGGCAGAGATCAGCATGTTCCCTTCGCTGTCACGCAGGTCAAACTCTACTTTCCCGAGGAACTCTTTTTCATCGAATTTGATCAGAAATTTACCGTCACGGATTTTGATTTTCTGGATCGGATAGAAGAGTTTGAGGATATCCTGCTTGCTGTAACCGAGCGCACGGAAGAGTATCGTCACCGGTACTTTTCTTCTCTTGTTGATACGTACATAGAGAACATCCTTGGCATCATACTCAAAATAGAGCCACGAACCGCGATCCGGGATGATCTGCGCGATATAGAGCAGCTTGTTGGAGAGCGTCGTGCTCTCTTCCTCTTTGAAGATGACACCGGGACTTCTGTGCAGCTGGTTGACAACGACACGTTCGACACCGTTGATGATAAAAGAGGTACGGTCAGTCATGAGAGGAATGTCACGGATATAGAGCACCTGCTCCTTGATATCCTTGACACCCGTTTTTTCACCTGTCTTTTCGTTTTTGTCCCATAAAACAAGTCTGATCTTCATTTTGAGGTGTACGGAGTAGGTCAATCCTCTCTCCATACACTCCCTGATAGTGTATTTCGGCTTGTCGATATCGCTCTCTACATACTCGAGCGTCAATCGGTTTTGTGGATCATGAATAGGAAATATGGAGTTAAATACTTTTTCAATACCGCTCTGTTTGGATTTGTCTTTGACATTGAGAAACTGTTCATAACTTTTTTGCTGTAGTTGCAAAAGATTGGGCACATCAATCTGTTTGGGATTTTTCGAAAAATCAACACGTAATCGGTTTCCTGACCGTAAACTATTTAACATGGGTCCACCTTGCTGAAGTAATTAAATTTTGCATATGCTTATGGGAGAATATTGTTATTTTATCCAAAATACTCTATTGTAGCATAACTAGATAAAATATATTGGATAAAACTAAAGTTGGGGCTTAAGTTTACCCCAACTTTCGTGTAATTATTTGATTTCGACAGATGCGCCTGCTTCTTCGAGTTGTTTTTTCGCTTCTTCGGCATCCTCTTTTGAGACACCCTCTTTAAGTACAGTCGGAGCGCTCTCGACCGCCTCTTTCGCCTCTTTCAAGCCGAGACCTGTGAGTGCACGTACCGCTTTGATAGCATTGATTTTCTTCGCACCGGCATCTTTGAGTACGACATCGAACTCTGTCTTCTCTTCTGCCGCAGCACCACCGGCAGCTCCAGCTGCACCCGCTACGACTGTAGGTTGTGCAGAAACACCAAACTTCTCTTCGAACTCTTTTACAAGCTCAGACAACTCCAATACTGAAAGACCGGAAATGTATTCTAATACATCTTCTTTAGTAATTGCCATTTCAATTCCTTTTTTATTTTTTTAGACTAATCATTTGCCAAATCAGGCATATTTTGCTCTTTTGATCGGGAGAGAAACTCCCACCACCCATTTACGCCGACTCTTCTTCGCGCTTGGTCTTAAGGTTGTCAAGACCTGTGACAAAGTTTCTGACAGGCGCAGTCCATACGGACAGAAGCATGCCGATAAGCTCTTCTTTGGAAGGCAACTTGGCGATCGCAGCGATCTGGCTCAGATCTGCTTTTTCACCTTCGAACAGACCGGACTTGATTACAAACTTCTCTTTGAAGTCTGTCGCAGCTTTATCTGCAACTTTACAGACAGATATCTGATCGTCACCCCAGACAAGTATGTTCGCTTCCTTGAGTTCAAGCGGTTCCAAACCGGCATTGTTCAGAGCGATCGATGCAAGTGTATTTTTTACAACGTGAACTTTTGTATCAGCTTCGTTTGCAAGGGCACGTGCCGTTTCGATCTCCTGAACAGTCAGTCCTGAAAAACCGCATACAAGAATCGCTTTCGCTTCTTTAAACTCGTCCGTTAAAAAAGCAACTACTTCTTCTTTGTGTTGTCGTGTCATCTTTTCCTCCTTTCTGATCAATCGGCAGGGCACCCCTGAGGGAGAGGCAGATTTCGGAGGAAAACTACCTGTTTAAGCTTCACGCCCCTGCTGTCTTCGATCAAAGATAAACTGCATATGCTGCAGCGCTTATTTGATTTCCAGTAATTCCTGGGCATCGAGATTGATAGATGGGCTCATCGTCAGAGAGAGCGCACCGTGTTTGATGTATCTGCCTTTCGCAGATGCAGGCTTTTGCTTGTTGATCGCCTGTAAAAAAGCGTTGAAATTGCTTTTGATATCTTCGACACTGAAGCTCGCTTTTCCGATACCCGCATGCATGTTACCATGCTTGTCGACACGGAAATTTACCTGACCGCCCTTGGCATTTTTGACTGCCTGCGCAACATCCATGGTGACAGTACCCGTTTTAGGATTCGGCATCAGCCCTTTTGGCCCCAGAACACGTCCTACTCTACCGACCATTCCCATCATGTCAGGTGTTGCGATCAGCACATCGAAGTTGATGTTTCCAGCCTGAATCTCTTCGATGATTTCAGCGCCTCCGGCGATATCCGCACCGGCTGCTTTCGCTTCGTCAGCTTTCGCCTCTTTTGCGACAACAGCGACACGCACAGTTTTACCGGTACCTGCAGGCAAGACGACTGAACCGCGAATCATCTGATCCGCATGTCTGGGATCGACATTCAATTTCAGTGCCACTTCCACTGTCTCGTCAAATTTTGCCGATTTCAGCTCTTTGACTGTCTCGACCGCTTCATCGACACTGTACTCTTTTTCTCTATCTATCTTTTTTAATAGTTCCTGGAATCTCTTTGATACTTTTTTAGACATATAACTCTCCGCATTTTGCTTCCACATTGACCTTGTGGTTTAGGTTTATTTTTCTACTCTTCTATCTCGACGCCCATACTTCTCGCAGAACCGGCGATGATTTTCGCAGCCTGCTCTTTGTCTTTGGTATTGAGGTCTTCGATTTTCTTGTCAACGATATCCATCAGTTGATCACGGGTCAGTTTCGCCACTTTGTTTTTCAGTGGGTTGTCACTTCCCTTTTTGATGCCGGCCGCTTTTTTGATAAGATCGGATGCAGGTGGCTGCTTCGTGATAAATGTAAAACTTCTGTCCGCATAGACTGTGATGACTACAGGTATATTGAAACCCATCATCGCTTTTGTCTTTTCATTGAACGCTTTACAAAACTCCATGATATTGACACCCTGCTGACCGAGCGCAGGACCAACCGGAGGAGAGGGGTTTGCCTGACCGGCGGGGATCTGCAGTTTGATCTGACCAGTGACTTTTTTTGCCATTGTACTTCCTTTTTAAAATTTTAGTGTTTGACTAGCTGTTTATATTATTTTTTCGACTTGCGAATAGAGAATCTCGACCGGTGTGCTTCGTCCGAAAATAGAAACGTTGAGTTTCAGTGTTCCATGCACCATGTCATACTCTTCGACAACACCTGTAAAGTTCGCAAACGGACCTTCCGTGATACGTACACTCTCTCCCACATCGAAAGAGATTTTGGGTTTGGGAGCCGCTTTTTGCTCACTCTTTTCGATAATCAGGTTGATATCTTTTTCACTCAGAGGTGTCGGCTTTTTGGATTCACCGATGAACCTGCTCACTTTGGGAAGCGACTGAATCCTGTGCCATGTATCCGTATCGAGATCGATATTGGCGAACACATACCCGGGATAGAGGCTTCTCTCAGTGATCTTCTTTTCACCGTTTTTCACTTCTATGACATCTTCTGTAGGTACAAGTATATCTTTTAACTTCTCTTCAATACCGAGTTGTTTAAAAATAGTCTCGATAGCGTTTTTTACGCTTTTTTCGCTTCCTGCGTAGGTTTGGATTGCATACCATTTATGTGACATTCAAATCTCCTACAATACACTGGAAAGCGACAACGACATAATCGCATCGATCAATGCCAGAAATAAAGATATAACTGTCACTACGATAAAAACAGATACAAATGCATTTCTAATCTGCTCTTTGGTCGGGAAGATAACCTTCGTCAACTCCGCACGCGATTCGCGAATATAGTGTAATAATTTTTGCATCTGTTACCTCTGAACATATCTGTTTATGGCAGGGCAAGAGGGACTCGAACCCCCAACCATCGGATTTGGAATCCGGCGCTCTACCAATTGGAGCTATTGCCCTGCAAGCATAAACAAGAGAATCCCTCTTGTTTATGACTTGAGTTTGACTTCTTTGTGAAGTGTATGTTTTTTATCTCTGGGACAATACTTCTTAAGCGCGAGCTTTTCGGTCATTGTCTTGCTGTTTTTTGTGGTAGTGTAGTTGATCTCACCGCACTCTTCACATTTTAAACCAACTTTTACTGTCATGTTTTGCCTTTTTTAAGATCCGGGCCATGCAACCCGGACTCTCAGAAGTTTAATTATTCGATGATTGAAGAGACAACACCGGCACCAACAGTTCTACCACCCTCACGGATCGCAAATCTTGTACCCTCTTCCAGAGCGATAGGCGCAATCAGTTCAACAGTGATTTTTACATTATCACCAGGCATTACCATCTCAGTACCCTCTGGCAGTGTGATAGAACCTGTAACGTCTGTTGTTCTTACATAGAACTGTGGTCTGTAGTTGTTGAAGAATGGTGTATGTCTACCACCCTCTTCTTTACTCAGAACATAGATCTCAGCTGTGAATTTTGTGTGAGGTGTGATTGAGCCTGGTTTACAGAGAACCATACCTCTTTCGATATCCTCTTTTTTCGTACCGCGCAGAAGAATACCGACGTTATCACCGGCTTCACCCTGATCCATCTCTTTTCTAAACATCTCGACACCGGTAACAGTTGTTTTCTGTGTGTCTCTGATACCTACGATTTCGATCTCGTCACCTACTTTGACAACACCTCTCTCGATTCTACCTGTCGCAACTGTACCACGACCGGAGATAGAGAAAACGTCCTCTACAGGCATCAGGAAATCTTTGTCAGTATCTCTCTCAGGAGTAGGAATGTACTCATCGACAGCGTCCATCAGTGCGAGTACTTTCTCACCCCATTCACCGACAGTACCCTCTTTCGCTTCTTCGAGCGCTTTGAGTGCAGAACCTGCAACGACAGGTGTGTCGTCACCTGGGAATTCATACTCGTCGAGAAGCTCTCTGATCTCCATCTCAACCAGTTCGAGAAGCTCTTCGTCATCTACCATATCCTGTTTGTTCATGAAAACAACGATATATGGAACACCTACCTGGCGAGAAAGAAGAATGTGCTCTCTTGTTTGTGGCATTGGACCATCAGCAGCGGATACAACGAGAATAGCACCGTCCATCTGAGCCGCACCGGTAATCATGTTTTTAACGTAGTCGGCGTGACCCGGGCAGTCAACGTGCGCATAGTGACGCTTGTCAGTCTCATACTCGATGTGAGAAGTCGCGATGGTGATACCTCTCTCTTTCTCTTCCGGAGCGTTATCGATACCGTCGTAATCTTTGAGCTCTGCAAGACCTTTTGTTGCGAGAACAGCAGAGATCGCAGCTGTCAGTGTTGTTTTACCATGATCGACGTGACCAATAGTACCTATATTTACGTGCGGCTTACTTCTTTCGAACTTTTCTTTTGCCATTGTATCCTCCGATTTTAGATTTTGATTTCTACATTTGTGCTAGTTGTTAAAGCTTTGGCCAAAACTTTTCCTGGAGCTCATAGCGGGACTTGAACCCGCGACCTCTTCCTTACCAAGGAAGTGCTCTACCTCTGAGCCATATGAGCATAACTCAAATAAGCCCTTACCATATGATTTAACAACAACTAAATAGCCTGAATGATTATAAACTAAGAAAGCATCACTGTATCACTTTTTCACGTAAAGCATAGAATAAGAAATACGAAATCAGCTCCCAGTTTAAATGGAGCGGGAAACCGGACTCGAACCGGCGACCCTCAGCTTGGAAGGCTGACGCTCTAGCCAACTGAGCTATTCCCGCATGACGTGGTGGTGAGAGGAGGATTCGAACCTCCGAAGGTAAAAACCAGCAGATTTACAGTCTGCCCTCGTTGGCCGCTTGAGTATCTCACCATCGGCTCCACTTTGATCATTTCTGGTCAAACACTGTTTCACAAATGGAGCTGGCAAAGGGACTTGAACCCCCGACCGCCTGATTACAAATCAGGTGCTCTACCAACTGAGCTACGCCAGCATCTGTTTGTGAGCCGAGATTATACATGATATTTTTTGAAATGTCAAGAGTTTTTTGAAGAAAATTCTCAATTTTTCCGATTTTAAATGATTTGATTTTCAGACTTACATTAAACTAAATTCAAACTAAATTCCCAGCATTATCTCTTATTGACATTTCTGTCGTTATAATGGCGCCAAATCCCAAGGAGCATGCTACGTGAAAATCCTATTTTCTCCCAGTGAAGGCAAACATACCGGCGGCGATGCCGCGCCGATCTCATGTGACAGCTTTATCTTCCCCGATCTCTATCCGAAAAGGGCGCATGTGTTAACGCTATATAATGATTATATACATAGCTGTGACGATGCGTCTCTCAAAAAGCTGATCGGTGTCAAAAAAGAGGAGGATCTGGCCAGGGTGCGCGCTATCGATATCTTCAAAGATCCGACTCTCAAAGCGATCGAACGATACAGCGGTGTCGC
>JANTHT010000027.1 GCA_024762235.1 Sulfurospirillum sp. | reverse complement strand
CCGCCGAAGACAGACTCGAAAATCGAGCCCAGATCTCCCATGATATCTTCCATATTCATATCGCTGAAGTGGTGGAATCCCTGGTTGTCGAGCCCCTGCACGCCGTACCTGTCATAGACGGAACGTTTCTGGGGATCGCTCAGTACCTGATACGCCTCATTGACCAGTTTGAACTTCTCTTCCGCCTCTTTGTCTCCCTGATTTCGATCGGGATGGTATTTAAGCGCCAGTTTACGATACGCTTTCTTGATTTCATTTTCATCGGCATCCCTGCTTATCTCCAATAACTCATAATAATCGACTTCTACTGCCATGAAAAGTTCACCTTTAAATTAAAATTAACTGCGTATATTAGCCCAAACCAACTGAAAAACTGCTCATATTTTCTACCTAATCTCCCTGCAACGCGTACGCCGCTATTAAACTATTGACAAAAAAACCGATATAGAGAGCAAGCACTGCAAAGCAGCGGCACTATTTAAGGATATAGAAGTGAATATCGAAGAGCTCAAACTAGTGACCAACGATACCATCAAAGCGATACGGAAATTCGATGTCGTGACCCCCCTACTCTTCAAAGAGACTTTTCTCCTTAAAGCGAAAGAGAACAAAATCACTGTCGATCTGGAAGATCTGACCCGTAACACCCTCGATTTTACACTCCATAAAGTCTATCAAATCGAAGAAGAGACAAAAGCCAATACACAACTGCTGCAGCAAAACATCGATATGGCGACAGAAGCGATCGACCATGAGGATAAGAAACTCCTGCAGGCCGTACAACAGCAGATGGCGGAACTCAACCGTCGTATCTCGATGCTCGAAGAGCAGGTTTATCTCGACGAACTGACCAAAGCCTACAATCGAAAATGGCTTTTCGAAAAGTTTCTGATCGATGAGAAATTTCTCAAAAGCGGTACCCTCGTCTTTGTCGATGTCGACAAATTTAAAGAGATCAACGATACGTACGGGCATGTCACAGGCGACAAAGTGCTGGCGATGATCGCACAGCTGACCGGAAAACTGGAAGAGACCCATACCATCCGCTATGGCGGAGATGAGTTTATCCTGATTTCACAGCATGAGACTGAAAAACATTTGAAACAGCAGATGCAGACACTTTGTCAAACACTCGACACCAAACTTTTCAGATACCAGGGAAACACTTTTCAGGTCCATATCTCCTACGGTATCACAACATTCGAAGCGGGTGACGCATTTCAAAATATCATAGAGAAGGTCGACCAGCTGATGTATGAACACAAAAAGAGAAAAATGCACGCCTTCGCCTGACAAACAGAAGGCATCGCCGCTGCCAGGTTCAGACGGTTTGACGATGGTAACGTTTCGCCTCTTCGATATCCTCCGCTATCTGCATCTTCAAATCTTCAAAATAGTCAAATTTCCGATTTCCCCGCAGATACTCCAGGAACAGGATCTCCACCTCATCGGGGTCGGCATCTGTCACATAATCGAGCAGATGCGTTTCGACACTGAAAAGGTTATCGGTCGTCTGTCGTTTGCCGATAAAAGTCACCGAAGGGTAAAACGTTCCATCGATACCTGTTTGTGTGACGTAGACCCCTTCTCCCGGGAGCAGAAAGTTGTCCGTTTCGATGTTGAGCGTCGGGAAAAATGTCGTTTTCCCGAGCCCCTGCCCCCTGATGACACTTCCCCGGATACGATAGGGGCGTCCCAGCAGGTTTGCAGCAGCTGCGACATCTCCCTTCCTGAGTATCTCTCTGATGGTGTTGGAGTGGATCGGGAGATCCCCCGCTCTCTGCTCTTCGACCACTTCCACCTCCACACCTGCATATACTCTGAGTGTCCCGGGTGTCCCGCGGCGATCTTTTCCAAAACGAAAATCATACCCGACGACGATCTTTTCAAGAGAGGGAAAGGCTTCCCGTAAAAAGCGACCGAAAGCCTCGGCCGAGATCCCTCTGACCGCTTGAAAATCGAGAAAAAAGCAGGGATACGGTGTATATCTGCAGCGCTCCTCTCCCGGAGTCAATGCCTCTTTGCAGCCTCTTTCGATGATAAGCAGTGCACCGTTGTCGTCGAGTCTGGCCAGAAGTGCCTGATGTGCCAGATGCAGCCCGTCAAATCCCCCGATCGCGATGGAAGAGACACTATCTTTTGCGGAAATGGTAGAAGATTTCAACATTGCCCTCTTTCCCCTTTACTTCAGATTCTGCTTCCACTACGATCCGCCAGCCCAGTGCCGCCGCTTCGCCACGCACCCTCTCCCTGACACGTTCGATCGCCTTTTGGTCTCTGACGACACCTCTTGCACTGCGTCTGACCGCTCTTCCCACTTCGAACTGCGGCTTGAAAAGCAGCAGAATGTCACGGCTCGCCAGACGATCGATGTCGGGGAGGATATGGGAGATCCCCATAAAAGAGACATCGCATGTCACCACTTCAAACGGTACGGAAGCGGTAAAATCACGGATATCGGTCTGCTCCACGCTTTGGACTCTCGGATCCTTTCTGAGAGAGGGATGCAACTGATCACTGCCGACATCGACACCTGTCACCTGCGCCGCACCCTCCTCCAGCAGCACCTGCAGAAACCCGCCCGTACTGCTGCCGATATCAAGCGCTCTTTTACCGGCGATCTGCAGGGGATGCTTTTGCAAAAAACGCTTCAGCTTCATCCCCGCACGGCTGACATAGATCACCTCTTCGAGTATCTCGATCGGCGGGGCATCCGCTTCATCGATGACAAAGGCAGGCTTTGAGACGATACGGCCTGAGACCCTCACCTTGCCGTCGCAGATCAGCGCTTTGGCTCTGTTACGGCTGGTTGTATAGTGCGCTGCAAAAAGATAATGGTCCAGTCGCATAGGCTGCTTCTTTCAATCTGTTATAACTGTTTTGTAACAAAAAGTGATAAAATACAGTATATAAATTTAACTATACCTGAAATTTTCACTTTAGGGTTGAAAATTGTAAATTATTTTCACTCATTTCCGATTTAGTAGTATAACAAATTCAACTATAGGATAGAAAATGAAAGTATCAAACAAAGAAATTGCAGCCCATATCAACAAGACCCCCTCCGCAATCTCTTACCTCAAGAAGAACAACTTCGAAGAGTATCAGATTCTTAAACTGGGCGTACTTTGCAAAAAACTCAACCTCGACAACGAAGATCTGATGGCGATGTATACGCTCAAACAGATCGAACTCAAAAAGATCGCTTCCTGAAACAGTGTCGGGATTTTCCCGGCAGATACCGCTCAATACCAGATACGTGACAGATAGAGCCCGTTGGGTGCGATGGGTTCACTGACATAGCGCTTCTCCCCGGAGAGCTGCGAGAGCAGATGCGCACACGCCAACTCCCCGCGACCTATCTTCAGCAGAAACGACACCATCAGACGTATCTGTGCACGCAGATAGCCATCCGCCTCGAAACCGAAAACATAGAGATCGTCATGACGGTAAAAACGGGTACGAAAGATTGTGCGTACGTAGTGGTCGACATCCGAACCCGTTTTGGCGAAAAGCGTGAAATCATGCGCTCCTTCAAAAAGTGTGATCGCTTCCGCGATACGCTGCGGATCGATCGCTTTGGTATAGAGCAGATAAGGGGTACGGAATACGGAAGGCGCCCCCTGGCTGACCAGATAGCGGTAGGCGCGCTTTTTTGCATCGTAACGGGCATGAAAAGCGGGAGGTGCCGCTTCGATCCTCTGTGCGTAGATATGGGGCAGCGCCTTTTGGTTGAAGGCACGTTTCAGTCGCTCAAAATCGCGCCAGAAAGGCGGCAGATCGAGGCTCAGCACCTGTCCGGTCGCGTGCACACCGCGATCGGTCCTGCCGCTCGCTTCGAATCTCCCTTCGATCCCCAGGGATCTGAAGATCTCATAGAGTCTGTTCGCGACCGTTTCCACACCGCTGTTCTGCACCTGAAAACCGTAGAAGTGGCTGCCATCGTAACTGATCGTCATCTTAACACGCATCAGAACCGCTCCATCACCCTTTTTTTGAACCAGATCCACGACAGAGTGCCGAAAAGGATCACAACCCCCATGGAACCGTAGAGCGGCGCTTTGTGCGAAACTTGATAGATAGCGATGTAAAAGAGCAGGATCACGATCATGCTGTTGAGATAGATATTGGGTTTCTGATAGCGCATATGCGCGATGCCGAAAGAGAGGGCAAAGAGAAAACCAAGCAGCGGAAAGAGCGAAACCAGCACGGTAAAACTGAGCTGTTGCGCTCTTTTGGGATCACTCTTCGCTTCCATCCAGTAGTCGTAGATATCGCTGCTGTGGAGTTCATGCAGTTTGGGATTGTAATTCATAATCAGCCTGGCGTAACTGGCCTGAGTCAGTTTGTCGCTACCCGGGATGTAGACATTTCCCTCTTTGAGTGTCAGTGTCATCAGTGAAGCATTACGATCCAGATTTGCGCTTTTTGCGAGTATCAGTTTGTCCGACTCCCCCTCTTTGCCCTTCTGATAGAGGACGATATCGTGAAAGTTTCTTCTGTCGCTGCTGCGGACAAAGACATGCCAGTCGGAGAACTTCTGCCCGAATTCACTCTCTTTGAGATTGAGTTTGGCCTCCATCTTTTTCATTTCGATAAAGTTTTTACTCATCTGTCTGGAGAGTGGCACCAGAACGAGGGCATTGAAGAGCAGAAAAAGCGAAAGAAGCGCGGCGATGACGGAAAACGGTTTTGCGATCTTTTTGGGATTGAGTGAGAGGGCAAAGAGCACGATCACTTCATTCTCCCTGGACATCTGAAACATCGTCATCGCCACAGCGATGAAAAAGGTGACAGGCATCGTATACCCGAACATCTCCGGCACCGAATACAAAAAGATCTCTCCCAGATCCCAGAAGCTGACGGATATGAGTGCAGTCAGCCTGGCGATGGTGATGAAAAAGATCACCGACACCAGAAAAAAGAGGGTAAAAAAGAGTGACAGAAAGAGCGGGGCGAAGTTCCCCAGGATATAGCGGGTAACCCTATCCATAGAGCTTGACTAGCACCATATCGAAAAAATCGGACGCCATGTAGACGATAAAAAGCGCCAGCGCCAGAAACGGAATATAGGGCACTTCGAGATCCTTTTCCCGTATGACGATAAAGACCGGCAATGCGATGATCGCAGAGAGAAAGATCGCCACGGCTCCCAGCTTCAGCCCCACCATCGCACCGATCGTCGCGGCGATCATGATATCGGCTTCACCCAGCGCCTCCTTTTGGAGGATAAAAGAGACATAGAAACGCAGCAGGGAAAATCCCCCCGCAAAGAGCAGTGCGTTGACAAAATTGGCCAGAATCGTGTCGGAAGCGAAGATCGCCAGTGTCAGCGCCGAGAGATTGAGCGAATCGGGTACCGCTTTGTAACGCAGATCGATGACCGAAAGCCCCAGCAAAAGGGCGAACACCAGTCCGGTAATGACCGCGAAGGGGACGTTTTGCAACTTCCAGTAGACGAGTGCGAAGATCGCCGCCGTCGCCAGCTCGATGAGCGGATACTGGATCGAGATCTTCTCTTTGCAGAAGTAACATTTGCCGCCGAGCATAAGCCATGAGAGGACGGGGATGTTGTGCCACCACTTCAGCTTGTTGTTGCATTTTGGACAGTGCGAGCCGGGGAATACGATACTCTCCTCTTTGGGAATCCGCAGGATCAGAACATTGAGAAAAGAGCCAAACAGCAATCCGAAAAGTGTGACGATCGAAGCTTCAAGAATCATTTGACCGCTCCAAAACGTCGCTCGACTGTCTGAAAATGGGCGATGATCTCATCGAGTTTCTCCACGGTGAAGTCGGGCCACAGAGTTTCGGTGAAGTAGAGTTCGCTGTACGCCGCCTGCCAGAGCAGATAGTTCGACAGGCGTTTGTCGCCGCCGGTGCGGATCAGTATGTCGACCGGATCCATACCCGCTGTATCGAGCAGCATTTCGAAGCTTTTTTCGTCGACCTTTTTGCCCAACTCGACCGCCTTGTTGGCGGCACGTACAATCTCGTCACGCGAACCGTAGTTGACCGCCAGCACCTGGGTCAGGCCGGTAAAGTGCGCGGTCCTCTCCTTCGTATAGGCGATGCGTTCGCGCAGACTCTGCGGCAGGGCGTCGATATTGCCGATCGTCTCGAAGCGGACATTGTTTTCCAGAAAGAGTTTCAGCTCGTTTTTGAGGTAACGGTCCATCAGCTGCATCAGGAAACGCACTTCCCCTTCCGGGCGTTTCCAGTTCTCGGTGCTGAAAGCGTAGAGTGTGAGATACTTCACCCCGATATTGGAGGCGTGGATCGTCAGTTCCCGTACCCTTTTGGCCCCCTCTTCGTGACCGATGATGCGTTTCATAAAGCCGCGCTGCTTCGCCCAGCGACCGTTACCGTCCATGATGATGGCGATATGTTTGAGTTCATTCATAGAAGATTATCCTTTGATATCCAGCAGCGACGACACCGGCTCGCAGAGTGGCTTGATCTGCGCTTTTTTTGGGAGGAGCCGCCCTTCGAACCCAAGCGTCTCCAACTCATTTTGCAAAAACACCATACTCTCTTCATAGTAGAGATAGAGCGTCAGGCGTCTGCTGTCGCCCTGCACCTCCACGACCCCTTCGACAGGCCCGATATGTTCAAATGCCGCGTAAAAATCAATCATACCATCTTCACTTGAAGTTTGGCTTTGAGTGCGTCGCTTTTTGAACTGAAAAAGGGTATGGCGGTCCTGATATTTAAGCAGCATCGTAAAGAGATCCTGCTGGAGTGCCGTGATCATGTTGGCCAGTGTCATGAACTCCTGCTTGCTCTGTGCCCCGGATAGATGCTCCAGAAGCTGCATCTTCATCTCCGTTTTCGGTGATTGGGCCGACATCACATGCGCCAGCTTCTGCGGCGTAAACGCGGGCAATATAGAGACGAGCTGACGATTTTGCAGCAGTTTCGGTTTCTGCAGCAGCTGCGAAAGGGTGATGGCATGGTTTTTGCCGCTCTCTTTCATGACACCCCAGTACTTCGTCCCCTGCTCCAGCGGCATCGCACTTTTGGTTTCAAGCTCCTTTTTGCCGATCAGCAGCCTGTAGCGGCTGAGGGCATCCGATTTGTCGGGTTTGGCAAGCTCTTCGAGCACTTCGATCGTCACGGGAAGCAGTGCGTTGAAACGTGCGGTTTCGAGCTTGCCCAGCAGAGCGTCGACACCGGCGATCCGGGCAAGCTGTCCGATCATCTCCGGGCGATCTCTTCCAGTTTCTGAAGCAGCGTGAGCGAGAGGGAGAGTTTATCTGCTTTGGGGAGTGCAATCTCTCCGGCACGGGTCACGAGTGTGATCTGATTCTCTTCGCTGCCGAAGGGATTGTCGGAGATGTTGTTGAGGCAGACCGCATCCAGCGCTTTTTCTGTCAACATCTTTTGCGCACTGCTCAGAGCTGTTTCCGGATCACTTTCGGCCTTGAAACCGACGGCGCAGATCCCCTCTTTGTCGATACTTTTGAGGATATCCTCATTTTTACGCATCTCCAGACACCACGCGTCACCGAGCGCCTCTTTTTTCAGTTTCCCGGTCTGGGGATATTTGGGCAGATAGTCGCTCACCGCCGCCGCCATGAAAAGATAAGGTTTTTTCTGGATCAATTCCGGTACGGAGTCGTCCATCAGTGTCGCTTTGGTGAGGACACCCTTCTTTGCAACACGGATCGCATCCGTCAGATACTCTCTGAGCTCTTTGGAATCCTCCACGTCGATGACGTAGAGATCCGAGGGAAGTCCCGCGATCTTCTGTGTCGCGATAAGACAGACATCGGCACCCCGGTAGTAGAGCGCTCTGGAGAGGGCTGCCGCCATCTTGCCGCTGGAAGCGTTGGTGATGTAGCGCACATCGTCGATCTTCTCTCTGGTACCTCCGCCTGTGACGACGACGCGTCTGTTGGTCCAGTAGGGTTCCCGCAGCAGGATCTGTACACTTTTGTGAAAGATATCTTCGGGGTTGGCCATCGCTCCCGTTCCCTCGTCTCCGCAAGCCAGCAGTTTCTTCTGCGGTACCACCTCTTCGTAGTTGAGGATTTTGAGCATCTTCAGAGACCCTTTGGTCGTGTTATTCTGATACATCTGCGTATTGGCCGCGGGGGCGATGAGTATCTGCTTTCGGGTATAGGCGAGTGCCACCTGCGTAACGAGATTGTCCGCGATGCCGTTGGAGAGTTTGTTGATGGTGTTGGCGGTGACAGGCGCGATGACGTAGAGATCGGCCCATTTGCCGATATCGATATGGTTGTTGTCATCGGCCCAGCTCTCTGTTTCGGGTATCAACACCCGGTTTCGCGTGATCGCTTCGAAGGTCAGTGGCGTGACGAAACGCTGCGCCCCTTCGGTCATGACGACACGCACTTCGGCACCCGCTTTGATATAGAGCCGGATCAGCTCCAGCGTTTTGTAGATCGCGATACTGCCGGTCACACCGACCACGATCTTTTTGTCCTGCAACAACATCTCTCCCCCTCTTTTAGCCTTTTCTCACTCTTTTTTGAAAAATTTGTCGAAAAATCCTTCGACCATCTTCATGTTGGTGCGGCTGATCGCCAGCGATCCTCTTTTCACATCTTTGTTGACTGTCGTTCCCGCCGCGATGAGCACTTCATCTTCGATCACAACCGGTGCGACGATCTGCGTATCGCTGCCTACAAAGACATTTTTGCCGATGACGGTTTTATACTTCTTTTTGCCGTCATAGTTACAGGTGATTGTGCCGGCACCGATATTGGTCCCCTCGTCGATCTCACTGTCTCCGAGATAACTCAGATGCCCCGCTTTGACCCCTTTGAGCACCGACTTTTTCACTTCGACAAAGTTGCCGATGTGGGTATCTTTCAGTTCGCTTCCGGGACGGATTCTCGCGATCGGTCCGACACTCGAATTGACAATTGTACTATCTTCCACGACAGAGTTGGCTTTGATATGGCTGTCGACGATTTTCGCACCGCTGCGCAGTGTCACCCCCTGCTCAATCTCCGACTCCCCTTCGATCACGACATCGGCGTCGATGTAGATCGTGTCGGGCAGATGCATCGTCGCACCCGCCATCATGAATCGCTTTTTGATACGGTGCTGCATGATCTCTTCGGCGTGGCTCAGGTCATATTTGGAGTTGACGCCTTTGAAGTTCTCCTCTTTGACGTAGAGCGGTGCCACTTTGAAACCGTCGTTTTTGGCAAGTTCGACGACATCCGTCAGGTAGTACTCCTCCTGTGCATTGTCGTTCGAGAGTCTGGGCAGATACTTTTCCAGAATCTCTTTTCTGAAAAGGTAGATACCGGCATTGACTGTCTTGATCGCTTTCTCTTCATCGGTCGCATCCTTCTCTTCGACGATCTTCACCACTTCGTCGCCGTCGATCACGACGCGCCCGTACCCCGAAGAGTCTTCCATCCTGATTACACTCATGACAATGTCGCCATCGACTTCAGTAAATTTCTCCAACTCCCGGGCTTCGATCAGCGGCATATCCCCGTTGAGTACCAGCACTTTGTCGTGTTTGACATCGATATTCATCACCGCCCCGCCGGTTCCGGGATAGTTTTCATGATCCTGCAGAACATAGTTGACATCGTCGAAGTAGTGCTCCATCGTCTGCCGGACCAGCTCCGCCTGGTGGAAAAGCACCACCGTGATATCGTCACTCAGTTTTCTGGCTTCTTCAATCGCGAAGTAGAGCATCGGAAAACCGGAGATTTTGTGCAGAACCTTGGGTAGTTTCGACTTCATCCTCGTCCCTTTGCCCGCCGCAAGAATAATGACTGAATTATTTGACATATTATATATTCCTTGTAAATAATAAAGTTATCTATATTTTTCAGCTTCCATAGTGTACCATTGCCTGCTAAAATATATAAATTAATAGTTTTACTTCAGTATATCGAACAAAAATTAAATTTATTTACAGATGTGCCGATATTTGCATTGATGGTGAAATTTATGAAAGCATTTGTATTTTACCAACCTGTCACCGAATAATCAAAGGAAAAGCTAGATGGATTTAGGAACCGTAATCGGTCTGGTACTCACTCTGGGTCTGCTCTTCGGAGCGATGGCGATGGGTGTGGGTATCGGACCCTATATCGATGTCCCCTCCGTACTCATCGTTTTCGGCGGTACCATCGGTACCCTGATGATAGGGTTCAAACTCGATCATGTCAAGGGTTTCGGCAAGATGTTCATGATTGCCGTCAAACCGCCTACAGACGATCCGAAAGCGCTGATCGCCAAACTTGTCGAGTACTCTACCAAAGCGCGTAAAGAGGGTGTGCTCGCACTGGAAGGCGATGTCGCCAACGAAGAGAACGCGTTTCTCAAAAAAGGACTGGGGATGGCGATCGACGGCAACGAACCCGACGTCATCCGGGATCTGCTGGAGATCGATATGGAGCAGACCGACACACGCCACAAGGTCAACGCCTCTTTCTTCGGACAGATCTCCGGTTTTGCCGGAGCGATGGGTATGATCGGTACGCTGATCGGTCTGGTCGCGATGCTTCTGAACATGGCCGATCCCGCGGCAATCGGTCCCTCGATGGCGGTCGCGCTTCTGACGACGATGTACGGTGCGATGCTGGGTAATATCATCGGCGGTCCGGTCGAAAACATTCTGGGCCTGCGCAACACCGACGAGATGGTGATCAAGACCCTCATCATCGAAGGGATCATGTCGATCCAGGCGGGGGACAACCCCAGAACACTCGAAGCGAAACTGCTCGCATTCCTCCCGCCCAAAGAGCGCGAGAGCCAGTTTGACTAAGGATAGAGATGGGAAAGAAGTGTCCTGAACCCGATTGTCCCAAGTGTCTGCCGGGATGGCTTGCGGCATTTGGTGACCTCATGTCCCTGTTGCTCTGTTTTTTCGTACTACTGCTTTCGATGTCGACGATGGATGCCAAGAAAGTAGCCGAAGCGGCAGCTTCTCTCAACGGTGCGCTCAGTGTACTCGAGGGCGGTACAAAAGTGAAAGTCTCCCCCGAGCGCCAGCAGGAGACGACCCCGATCGACGCAGAAGATGAACAGGCGCAGAAGATGAAGACGCTCAAACGCACCGTCATCGAACTCAATGAGATGTCCAAAGCCGAGGATGGTGCCAAAGCGACACTCGAAGAGGCGGAGAACGGCTTCATGATCCGTCTGCCCGCCAAACTCCTCTTCAAAAAGGGGAGCGCCGCGATCGATGATGACGACGCCCTCCTCTTTCTCAAACGTATCGCACTGATCATCCAGAAACTCCCGGCGAACATGCATATTCACGTCATCGGCCATACGGATGACAGCAAACCCTACAACTCCCCGTTTCACGACAACTGGGAACTCTCTGCAGCACGTGCCATCTCGGTCGTCAAAATCCTGATCAAAAACCATGTCGAACCCAAGCGGCTCACCGCCTGCGGCAAAGCTGAGTACGAGCCGATCGCCTCGAATCTAACCGAGACAGGTAAGGAAAAAAACAGGCGCGTTGAGTTATACTTTTTTTCAAAAGACGAGGACAACAGAGAGGGTGCCAAAAAGAGCATTCTCGACGCCGCAGCCGGAGGTTAGCGATCAAGATTTTAGCGATTTTGCTTTTTGTTGCGATCTCCTTCGCCTTCGGTGCGGATCCGGTACAGGTTCCCACCGTCAACCTCTCCCTCTCCGCCCCCTCTGAACCCAAAGACCTCGTCAGCTCTCTCAATGTCCTGATCGTCCTGACACTGCTGGTACTCGCACCCTCACTGCTGCTGGTCATGACCAGTTTCATACGGCTGATCGTTGTCTTCTCCTTTCTGCGTCAGGCGCTCGGCACACAGCAGATGCCCCCCAACCAGCTCCTCGTCTCGCTGGCGCTGATTCTCACCTTTTTCATCATGGAGCCCGCAGCCAACAAAGCCTACGACACGGCGATCAAACCCTATATGGAGAAGAAGATCTCCTATGAGCAGGCGTTCGAAAAAGGGGCAGCGCCTTTCAAATCCTTCATGATCAAAAATACCCGCGAAAAGGACCTCGCCCTCTTTTTTCGCATCCGGAAACTGAAAAACCCCAAAAACTTTCAGGATGTCCCCCTGACGATCGCGATTCCCGCTTTCATGATCAGTGAGCTCAAAACCGCCTTCGAAATCGGTTTTCTGCTCTACCTCCCTTTTCTTGTAATCGACATGGTCGTCAGTTCGGTACTGATGAGCATGGGTATGATGATGCTTCCGCCCGTCATGATATCCATGCCCTTCAAGCTGCTGATCTTTGTTCTTGTAGATGGGTGGAATCTGCTGATAGGCAACCTGATCGCCAGTTTCAAATAGAATTTTCTTCCAAAACAACACTTGATAAAGAGTTTACAGATGGTTTGAAAAAGAGGCTCAGACCGAAGGGAGGATTTGCCCTCTTTTTTGAACCATACATAAACTCCGCCAAACAATACTCTTAAAACAAATCAACGTTATAATAGATTTCAAACAAGATAAACAGGAAACAAGATGCAATGTGACTATTTCGGAAAATGCGGCAGCTGCACCCTCTGGGAGATGGATTATCAAACACAGCTGGCACACAAAACAGAAACGATCAAAACAGATTTTGGCATCGACAGAGTCGATATCGTCCGCTCCACCCCCGAACACTTCCGAAACCGCGCAGAGTTTCGCATCTATCATGATTACGACAACGACACCCTCACCTACGCCATGCACGGCTTCGACAAAAAGCGACTCGTACCGATCGAATCATGCAGCATCGTCTCAACAAAGATCGCCGACAAAATGCAACCTCTGCTCGACGCAATCAAACCCAGCGAAATACTCCGCCATCGCCTCTACAGTGTCGAATTTCTCTCCTCTTCGACAGGAGAACTGCTCGTCACGCTCATCTACCACAAAAAGATCGACGAAACCTGGATGGATGAGGCAAAGCATCTGGCACACGATCTCGGTATCGACCTCATCGGCAGAAGTCGGGGTGTGCGGCTGGTCGTCACCCGCGAGTATATCGACGAAACACTGCAGATCGACGGCAAACCCTACCGTTTCAGACTTTACGATACCGGCTTCACCCAGCCAAACAGCGGCGTCAACGCACGCATGATCGGATGGGTCAAATCCAATCTCGCGAAAGAGTCGGGAGACCTGCTTGAACTCTACTGCGGCCACGGTAACTTCACGATCCCGTTGAGTGAGAGATTCGGCAGGGTACTGGCGACGGAGATCTCCAAACGCTCGATCCAGAGCGCCAGGGAGAACTGCGCCCTCAACGGGGTCGATACTATCGACTTCGTACGGCTCAGTGCCGAAGAGTTGACCGAAGCGCTTGAAGGAAAACGCAGTTTCAGGAGGCTGGAGGGGGTCGATCTGACGCAGTACCGTTTCTCACACCTCTTCGTCGATCCTCCGCGTGCAGGGCTAGACGAAAAGACAAGAGCCTTCGCGAAACGGTTCGACAATCTGATCTACATCTCCTGCAATCCCGAAACGCTCAAACGCGATCTCGATCAGTTGCATGATACTTTTGAGATAGAGAAGTTTGCGGTGTTTGACCAGTTCGCCTATACGAAACATCTGGAGTGTGGTGTTATATTGAAAAAGAGAGCGTGAAGAAGAAACGGGCAGAGATGGAGAGCCGGCAAATCGGCTCCCCGAAAAAACGGGTGACTACTGAACCGATCTGGTTTTTTCGTCTACAACCGGTGCGGGCTCTTCGACAGGAGCCGGTACTTCTACAACCGGTGCAGGTGCGGGTGCAGGAGCTTCCACTACCGGTGCAGGTGCAGGCGCCGCTACAGGTGCGGGTTGACAGCAACTCTTTTTCTCTGCACAACCGCTGAAAAGAGCCAGTGCCGCTACAGTACTCACAGTTAAAATCATTTTAGTCATATATTATCCTTCTTTATGGTATTGATCACGGCATTATACTCAGCTTTTGATAATGCTTCCCTGAAAGTGAAACGTTATAGTGGCTTGACTTAAATTTAATAAGTTACAATATCCCTATGAAAACGTTTATATTTTTGCTCATTGCCATCGTTGCACTCTTCGGCTATATCTTTTTTACCCCTTCCCCACAGGATCATGAGGAGGAGATCGTGCCCGTAGCCCCCGCTGTGACACTGGCATCGGTAGAACCGAATGAAACGACAGACACCATCGACACAGAGATGGCCGACACAGAGATGGCTTTGCTGAAAAACCGTATGCAACGGCATGCAACAACGCCTGCCCGGACCGCTCCCACAGGTACAACTTCCCCGGTCGTCAAAAATGATCTGCCGGCCATCCAGGAAGATATGACCTTTCTGGAGCTCAGGGGGATCGTGCATCGTATCAATCCGGACTATCCACGGCATCTGATCACGCTCGACACACCCATGCGCACACTCCTGCCGACCCGCTCCGAGCAAGAGGCTTTTGTCGAGGCCATCGGCAGGCAGTTTCACCTCAATGCCTCGCAGACAAAACACTATATGACCAAAAACAGACTGCTCTGGGACTGGGTCAACATGCTGCGATAATAGGCTATTCAGAGAAATCTCTGTAGAATATCAGCATGTATTTGACAAAAAGCCATGAAAAAATAGAGAAGATTGACGTTGCCGGCCTCGTTGTACGTCCCAACTCTCCGGAACTCAAACACTACTACGTGATTCTCAGAAAAGCTTTGGAAAAACATGGCGTCACGCTGCTGCTTTCGGAAGAGAGTGCCGAACTCTTCGCAGAAACGGGGGTTCCTTCCGATGAACTCTTCGCCAGAAGCGATATCCTCATCTCTATCGGCGGAGACGGTACCCTGCTCTCACTCAGCCGGAAAAGTTACCGATACGACAAACCCATTCTCGGGATCAATGCCGGTAATCTCGGTTTTCTGACCGATGTCAAACTGACCGAAATCGAAACCTTTATCGACAAAATCTTCCAGGGGGAGTATCGTATCGATCACCGGATGGTACTTTCGGTCGAACTACTCTCCCAGGTAGCGAACAAATCGCTCATCGCCTTCAACGATGTGGTTCTCTCCCGCCCCTCGATCGAAGGGATGGTCAATGTCGATGCCTATGTCACCTCCCGGGAGTCCCATATGATCAAAAAGCATCTCAACCGTTACTACGGCGACGGTGTGATCGTCTCCACACCGACAGGCTCCACCGCATACAACCTCTCTGCCGGCGGCCCCATCGTCTATCCTCTTACCGAAGCGCTGATCGTCACACCGATCTGTCCCCACTCGCTGACCGAGCGTCCACTCGTGCTGCCCGCGGATTTCGAGATACTCTTCGAGAGTCATGATGAAACGATCATCGTTGTCGACGGACAGGATATCTACAATCTCAAATTTTTTGACGGCATCTGCATCAAAATCGCACCCAAAGGGGTACGCATGATACACCGGCTGGAGCGTAACTATTTCGACATACTCAAACAGAAACTGCATTGGGGAAGCAACAGTTGCTAGAGCGTTTTTATCTCAAAAACCACCTCGGCTTCGAAGAGGTGGCGCTGGAATTCGACAAAAACTTTGTCGTCTTTACCGGTCCCAGCGGTGCCGGAAAATCTGTCCTGATGGAAGCGCTGCTGGCACTCTTCGGACTCAAAGAGTGTGATGCGAAAGTGATCGAAGCCTCTGTAGAGAGGCCTCTCGGTCTCGATGCGTTCGGTATCGACGAAGAGCACCCCAATATCTTCAGACGCACCAAAGAGCGATCGACACGTTACTTTATCAACAGCCAGCAACTCTCCCAGAAAAATGTCCGAACTGTGAGCAAAAGCTTTATTCGCTACCTGACATTGCGTGAATTCAACGAATTCGAACATGAGAACCTCATCACCCTCCTCGATGCCATCGCATCCCGAAAATCAAAATCACATGTGAAGTGTCTGAAAAATTTCGCAGATGCCTATCGGCGATTCAGGGAGTCATCACGCAGACTCGCCGGGATCGAGGAGGAGGAGAAGCGCATCGCCGAGCTTCGCGAATTTACACAGTTTGAGATCGACAAAATCGAAAAAGTGGCACCACGCCCCGATGAGTACGAAACACTGATGGAGCAGAAAAGAGCGCTCTCGCGAAAAGAGAAGATCGAAGAGGCACTCGGGGAAGCTTCCGCCATCTTTGCCTTCACCTCCAAAGTCTCCGAAGCGCTTGCGCTGATCGAGTCCGATTCGGCATTTTTCGACGAAGCGATGTCGGAACTGGAGAGCCGGTTTGAAGAGACGCGGCTCAAACTCGAAGAGTTGGGAGATCTCGATATCGAAGCGCTGTTGACCCGTATCGAACAACTTTCGGAACTCAAGCGCAAACATGGATCGATCGAAGAGGCGCTCGCTTATCTGGACGAAAAGAGAGAGGCACTCGTGCACTATGACAACATCGCATTCGAAAAAGAGGCACTGCAAAAAGAGGTGGCAAAATACCGGCAGGAGGTAGATGAACTCTCCGGACGCCTCTCGGAAAAGCGCCGGCAGGCACTCGAAATACTCCAGGAACGTGTCGAACACTACCTCAACCAGCTCTATCTCGAAAAGATCACATTCTCGCTCAAGCAGGCGCCTCTGAGTGAAACGGGTGTGGACAGTGTGACGCTCGAACTGAAAAATACCGATCTTAAAAAGATCAGCTCCGGGGAACTCAACCGCCTCAGACTCGCTTTTCTGGCGGCATCGGGTGAATTTGTCCAGAGTAAAGGAGGCGTCCTGATCCTGGATGAGATAGACGCCAACGTCAGCGGCAAGGAGTCGATGCGCATCGCGACCGTATTGCAGCAGCTCTCCAAAAGTTACCAGATCTTCGCCATCAGCCATCAACCGCAGCTCTCTTCCAGCGCGGATCTGCACTTTCTGGTACGCAAAACGAATGGCAAAAGCAGTGTTACCCGACTCGACGAAGCGGGGCGCATCAGAGAGCTCTCCCGCATGATCAGCGCCGAAGAGATCACCGAAGAGGCGACCAACTTCGCCAAAAGCCTGCTGGCCCAGAAACGTTCGAATCCATAAAAATTATGGTATAATAACGTATATCGAATCCTCTGAATCATTTGCTGCTCGAACAACATCTGCAGCGGCAGGGTCAAAATTTCCCCGAAATTTTGGG
>JANTHT010000026.1 GCA_024762235.1 Sulfurospirillum sp. | reverse complement strand
TCGGGTCTGCCGCTGAGGCCGAGCTTTCGGTTTTCACCCACGACCGTATAGATCCTGGAGAGTTCGGAGGCATGTCGCACATAGACTGGCTTGATCTCTTCGGGCGTCTCGCATGTAAATCCCATCTCGGTGAGTCGCTCTTTGACCTGCCTGTTCTGGGCGATGACAGGTACCAGCACCTGCGTGTGGCGCTGAAAACCGATACGTTCATATCTGTGAAGCGGGTCTATATCCGTGGGACGCAGGATGCCGTCTTCGATCATGCTGCTGAGCATGTAGAGGCTCTGTGCCCAGACCAGCGGTATGTTTTCGTTTGGAATGCGCTTCTGCGAACCGGGGTTTGCCTTCTCCGCTTCAACTGCTTCCTCAGGGACGATGTAGAGTTCCGGCAGCAGGCGCTCTCCATCCTGTTCCACAAAGAGGGGTTCCAGTCTCTTTTGCCACTCTGCGGCAGCATCGCTCTCTCCGCGCATCAGTGCATCGAGCAGCAGATAGGTGAAAAAGAGCGGCCACTCCGATTCGATATGTTCAAATTTTCTCAGCTCATGCGGTTCATAATAGAGTCTGGAAGTATCTTCAAGTACACTCTGGTGCCCATCGAGCAGAAAGCGTTTGCAACCGTACCCGCCACACAGTTTCTTGATGATTTTGGCACGTGTCTTCTCCACCACGTCCTGCGCCTCGATCGCACATGCGGGGTAGCCGATGATACTCAGCAGCGCCGCATCCGTCTCTTTGGAGACCGACTCCCTGGGGAGCAGACTCAACAGTGTAAACCGGGCTCGTGCAACGTCACTCGGCACGACATGGATCCGTGCCGCCTGACTGGAGAGATTGCCGAAGAGGTTGAAGCCGTCGAGCGCTTCGAGCGCCGCCTTCGCCATCCCCACGGAACTGCAATTGATCTCCGGTGTCCCTTTGTTGATCTTGTTGCCGCGCTCCCAGATGCCGTAGTCGGGGGTACAGTAACTGCGGCTGATGTAGTGCACGAGATTCTGGACGAAATTGACCTCATCGATCGTAAAGACGATTCGCAGTCCCGAAGCGGTCATCTGGGCCAGCATGAGCAGAAAGATCGACGTCGCATCGATCTGCAAGTGGCCCCATTCATCGTCTCCCACCACGGCAAGTCCTGTTTTCGTGCCATACTTGGCATGCAGCGCATCGATCGGTTTGAGAGAGTATTTGAAACGCTCGACACGGTCGGACTGTCGCATCATCGCGGTGAGCAGACCACGCATCAGTTTCACGACACTCTGAGAAAGCAGATGGGTGCGGTGGTGCTCGCCGTAGTGGCGTCTGTAGGCCAGAGCAAGCCCCCAGACACTCAGGATGCTGTAGACATTGTCGCGTACCCATGCATCGGTGTAATCCCCGTGCGCGTTGACTGCGGTAGAAGCGGGAAGCAGACCGGTGATGGGATCCTGCCGGGAGAGTATGATCTTCTCGACAGCATTGAAATGGCGATCAAGTGCCTGTTGTAAAGATTCATCTTTCATAGATATACTGCCTTACGTACATGATCCTCTTAAAACACATTTAAAAAAAACCACTATTTTGATATCACTATAATAGCATATATTCTCTTCCAAAACCTTATTTTTCGGGACCATATTGCCGCCATTGTGTTATATGACTAACAGTATGGAAGACCATCCCGGTGGTATAATGAGATATATTGTTTCCAAAGGAGAAATCATGAAACAGAGTACATTGATGGCTATCTTCGACAAACATGAAGATGCGGCGATAGCGGTGGAAAATCTGATCAATGAGGGAATCCCGAAAGAAGATATCACCGTGCTCGGCAAAGGGGATCTGGAGGAGTATGACAAATTCGAATTCAACAAAGAGAACGAAGATGCCCTCTACTGGGGTAAAGTGGGCGCCTTCTGGGGAGGACTCTTCGGCTTTTTTGCCGGAGGACTGGCTGTTTTTCTCAACGGACAGGGACCTCTCTTCGCACTCGAACCGCTCATCGGCGCAATCAGCGGTCTCGGTGCCGGCGCGATTGTCATCGGACTGCTTGCGATGATGTTCGCATGGTACTTTGAACTGGGTATCTCCAAAGTGATGGCAACCCACTACCGCGACCTCCTCGAGTCAGGCAAAAACCTGCTGATCGTCCAGGGCGGTACGCATGAACTCAAAAAAGCGCGCAAACTGCTCAAATCTTCTGCACAGGAGGAGATGACGCTCCACCTCAAAACGCATTGAGAGAGATCACTCTCTCTACTGCCGACGGTACCTATTTTTTTCTGTACAGAGAGACAGTGTAGGTACCGAACTTTTTGAATTCCAGCCTCAGGTTCGAATCTTTGGCCTTCTTTTTGACTTTGACTTTTTTCCCGGCGTTACCATAGCTTTTGACTTTATACTTTTTGGCTTTCCCCGCTGTCTCGATATAGACGGTTCCCTCACCTTCAAAGCGGAACGAGAGGTTGCGTCCATCTCCCTTCAGTTCCAGCAGTTTCGCACGCATCGGCAGTCTGGTGATATGCGTTACATCTTCAAGAGAGTTGCCAATGTGAATTGTAAAATCCCCTCCATCCTGATCGAGAAAGACTCGCTTCAAATCATACGCGTACCAGTTATCCACGCTGCTGATCACTTTATCATCCGCGATCTTCGGTGCCACAGCGAACTTGCCGACATTTTGTGCATCGACATGGACATCGATCGTATCTCCGTTGTCGGTCGCACTGATCTTCGCTTTTTGAAACGCTTCGATACGCTGAACCAGATCGATCCCGGCCAAAAATTCAGCGTCATCATTATATGCAGTTTTCAGGAGACTGGTGAACATCGACATCGTATACTCTCCCGAAGCGACACCCGTCGTCGGGCCGTAGTCATGCCACGGCCAGTGTACGATCGGCAGTGAAGCATGCCGGTTGATCTCTCTGTACTCGTTGAGCCAGTAGGCTGTCGCATCGTCCGGAGAGAGCGGTACCGGAACATACTTCTGCGTCGAAGCGTCCCAGACCGGTACACCGAAAGCGATCAGCGTAAAGTCGAACGCCATGTTGGGACTGAGGTAGACTTTTCTGTCGTCGGGTGTCAAATACCCAAACGCACCCGGGTACCCCGCACCTGTACCCGAGTAACCGCCGCTCACATAGTCGACATACTGTAAAATCTTATGGGCCGTATCGAGACTCTCCGGTGCACCGGGCACGGCGCATCCACGGATATTTTGTCCCCGCCATGTCGGGTTGAGATGTTCTGCGATGACATTCATCGAATCGTCGAACTCGAACTTGATCTGATCGTCTGTCAATTCGTTGGTATTGTGCGGATGGGTATAGGAGTGGGTCCCGATCTCGCTGCCCAGTGCGATATATTTTTTATAGAGTGGTCCCGAATATGACCAGTCTGTCTGCTGATCCGGCGGATTGTTACCGACGTTGATATAGTAGCTGCCTATGAAACCATACTCTTTTTTCCACTCTTTGATCAGATCATACAACTTACCGTCGTTCTCTTTGACTTCATCAATCTCCTGGGACTGGTCCATATCGGTTCTGGAGACAAAGAGGTTTCTAAAACGTCCCATCTTCAATCCCACCGGATCCGCATCGCCATAGACCACCCACTGCAGTGCCGACCAGAGTACGTTGGTATCGGCCATGAATTCCAGGGAGCTGAAGTGCAGGTTTCGGCCGCCTGTCTTGTCTGCGTAGATCGCGTTGTAAGTAGCCGAGAGATCATCGGATTTGATCGCCTGTGTCGCTAATACCGATGTCGGCTGCTTCTGACCCAGATCGTTGATGACCGGCGTAAAGTAGTTGTACCAGTGGTTCTGGCTGTAGTTGATGATCTCTTCACCGCTGCGGTAGTTCTGCATCGCAGGATGCGCGGTATCTTTGGCATAGAGCGTGATCGCTACGGGACCGTTACCGTCGACACGTCCCAGACCGAGCATCTGTTTCATGTTACGGTACGAGTCTCCGGGGATCGCCGAACCGTCGGAGAGGTTGGTCATCCAGTCACCAGCCGTAACGATACCGATCCCGTAATGGTAGACTGCTTTGTAGAGGGTATCGTGAATCTGCGCCGCTTTCTCTTTCGGCACATAGGCGAAATTTGGAAAAATGATCGCATCGTAGTTGACAAGCTTCGAAATATCGATCAAATCCTCTTCACTGAGCAGATCGTAGGGGATACCCGCCATCATCGCCTGATACTGCATCGACATGAAGAGTTGGGAGTATGCCTTCTGTACCGGCAGGTTGATATCGTAGAAGTGGTTCTTGCTCGATTCGGAGTAGACGATCGCCACGCGTTTGCTGAGGTCTGTACGTTTGGGCAACGCAAGCGGCTGTTGCGATACATGCAACGCTCCCTGACTGTAGTACTCAGGGAAAAAGGTCTTGTCATTGATGTCACCGATAACACCGATCGTTTCCGCTGTCTCTCCCAGATAAGATACAGGAACGAGAAACTCCAAACGCGTTTTGTCTATATTGTAACGATGCTCCAGAGGCCCCGCCACGAAGGTACCGTCCGCTTTGTAGAGGTAGGGTTTGTTGTCTCCGCTGTAGATGTTGACGAAGTATTCGGCACCGCCGTAAGCACCCCATATCTGAAATCCGGTCGCAGCGTCGTTGTCGGTGTTGAGCCAGAAGGTGGTGTTGGCACCGATGGCGGTTCCCCGCGTCTCTATCGCAAAGGCGTACGCCGCCTCAGGTGCAGTGACATATTTGCCATAGACAGCGTCACCGTCATCCAGATAGGGCGGCAGATCGGCAGGGAGATTGATCCGCTCGAAAAGATCCCAGTCGCTCAGATCACCATCTATCGTGACATCGGCACTCAGTGTCGTGACACCCGCCAGTATGATCGAAGCGATCAGACTTCGACAGATACTCTTTTTTCCTCTTTGAAATTTCATGTGGTTATCCTGCATCTATATTCTTATATAAATTCATCATAACCAATCAAACTAAAAATATATTTAAACAGTAAATTTACTTTTACCTTTTAGATTTGCTCATCATGATATCCCAGTTGCAGATTTTTAGGTGGATATAGAGGGAATAACTCGGGAATTTAATAATTATTTTATGATTTTTCTCTTTTAATATAAATAGTTATGTATCAGTTTGAGATTCCAGAGCGGTTCGTTTTCGGCAGCCGAGCGGCTGTAGCCGAGGTAGAGATTGAGGTAATCGTTACCAAACATTCGGCCGCAAAGCCCCACACCGCCGCTAAAGTAGAAGCCGAAGCGATTGTGATAAGTCGCGGAGAGATCGGCATAGGGTTTCCACGAGGCATTGTAACGCTCTGTAACACTTTTACCGATCGAGAGTCCCGCCCCCGCCTCGGTATAGCTCTGCGGTAGCCGGCTCCGGATACCCAGCGATGAAAAGTGCGCCGTGTGCAGATACTCTCTGAGCACCAGGTCGGGGTAGTCGAACTGCAGGGACTGATCCGTCTGAAGTACAAACAGGCTCCCCTCCCCCAGCCTCGTGCCATCCTGATCACGGTAGCGCGCATGTGAGAGTTCGAGTGCGACACCATACCGTGGATCGAACCGGTAGTTTGCGTCGACTTTGAGGCTGTCCTTCTCACCACGGCGCCTCAGATCCACTGTCTCGTTGGCAAGACCGTTTTTTTCCAGATGCAAACCGGCATGCAGTCCGGCACTCAACTGTGCCGCAAACGATGCAAAGTACTGGCCACTTTGGCTGTAACTGTTACGGTACCCGGCTCCCACCACCGTCTCTGTCCGCTCACGCTTCAGTTTGAGCCAGAGCCGTGCCAGATACTCTTCGCGGCGCACTTTTTGCAGCGGATCGGGAACGCTGTTGCGTCCATAGGAGAAGAGCGTTCCCAGATAGAGATTGCCACTCAGATGCTGAAGATTTTTCAACCTTGCGTAACGGTTGTCGAAATCGCCCTGCCGGTCATATCCCAGATCGGTGACGAGCTTGTTGGCATACTGCTTCTCGAGGCCATATTTCTGACGGTAGAGCGCGTCGCTGCGCGGATTCTCTTCTCTCGCTTCATGGAGTGTCTCGCGGGCTTTGGCGATCTGCCCCGTTTTGATCTCAAAGTTAACCCTCTCCACCGCCGGCATGACGGCACCGTACCGGTAGAGCAACTCGCGCATGCGCCCGGTATCATTGGTATGTGCCGCCAGATAGGTTCTGAGCCACACAGCGGGGCGCCTGAGTTCTCTGGCCAGAAACGCTGCATAATCCCCGTTGCCGCGATAGACGGCCTCTGCGACCCCAAAATTTCTGACCGCTTCCGGATCGAGCACCTGTTTCGCTTTGGCCAGCAGCCTGCGATAGGCCTCCGCCGGCAGAAAAGGGATAGAGACACGCAGATAGTGCGTCAGAAAAACGGGATCGTTCAGCAAACCGGGATTGGACGCGAACCGCTTTCGCAACTGCTCGAAAACCTTTCGCCGCATCTGCGACGCGCGTGCCTTTTCGCCCATCGTCTCAAGCAAATCCGCCAAATCGAGCCTGATGTCGACACTCTGCGGCCTCTTTTTGAGTGCCTGCATATAGTACCGGTACGCTTTGCGGGGATGGCCGAGTCTGTTTTCGATGGCTGCTGCCAGTACCGTCAGAGCGGGATCTTCCTGCGCCTTCGCTTCCACTTCGGACACTATCTTCTGCAGCGCTTTTGGATCTTCCAGCGAGAGCAGAAACCAGCCGTACTGGGTCAGAATCTCCGTCGAAGCGGGATCGAGTCTGTGCGCCTTCTCAAAAGCCTGGCGTGCTGCGTCATCCTGATTCTCCAGCTGATAGAGGCGTGTCAGCGTCATCCAATAGAGCGGTATACGATGGAGCCGGCGTTTCTCCTTTGTCGTCAGACGCGCCAGAGCCCTTCTGACCGCGCCGGTATCTTTGCGTGCGAGCATGATATCGGCATAGGTGAACAGATAGCCCGGTTTGTGAAACATCCTGTAAGCCCTGTATGCGCTCTTTGCGGCGTATTCGGGCTCTTGCTGTCGATAGTAGCGGATCAGAAAATCGTAATCGCTCTGACGACATGTTGTGGAACGCATGCAAAGCACCCGCAACAGTTTTGCCGCCCTGGCATCCTCTTTGCGGTAGATATAGAGATCGGTCAGCAGACGCCAGTAATCACTCTCGTTCGCATGCACCTCTTCATTGACACTGAGCAGCGCATCGAGCGCCTGACTGAAACGCCGTTGCGCATAGTAGATACGCGCCAGTCGCACGGCATCTTTAGCATCGAGCGCTTTACGGCGACGCAGCTGCTCCAGACGTGCGAGCGCCTCTTTCTGCATCCCCGCCTGATCGTAAAACGAAGCGCTGTAACGCAGCAGAAGCGGATCTCTGCTCTGAGCGTAGAGTTTATCGAGTGCGATCGCCGCCTCCTCTGTCACACCCAGCTTTTGGGCTGTTTGCAAAAAGTGTATCAACTGCGTTTTGTCGGTGGGGTTGGTATAGAGTTTGCCCAGTGCCGCGAAAAAAGCGTCATAGCTTCCGTAACCGGTAGATTTTGGCTTCTCTTTTCGCTCTGATCTCTGCCGTTCGTATTCGTAGAGATAGAGGTAGTGTTTGAACGCTTCATGCGATTTGCCGCTCCATGTCAGCACATCCGCCAGCCGTTTGAGCCACTCCGGACTGCCGGGGTGGCGTTTGAGTACTTTTTTCGCCACCTTCAGAGCGTTTTTCAAGTCGTTGTTGTAGAGAAAGATCTGATACATCAGGGTATCGATCCGATCGCTCTCCGCGGCTTTCTCTTCAGGTTTCGTTCCGGAGATCTTCTCCTGTGTATCATGCTTCCTGACATCGGTTTTGGCTGCGGGTACGTGTTTGCGCTGTATCTGTTTTGACGCTGAGACTTTTTGCTGTTTTGCTTTGAAGTGTGAAGAGGGGATGCTTGTCAGAAAAGCACCGGGAAAACGCTCCCTGTAGTGTGGGATGCTCCGGCGGATGGCCGCTTCACTGCCACAGCCGCAGACGACGGCTTTTCCGGAACCTTTGGGAACGATACGGCATGCTTCGGGGAGGTTTTTGGAGAGAAAGGTTTCGGGCCTGTTGCTTTCGAAGTAACCGATCTGTACGCTGTAGCAACGCTCGGATGTAGCATGCAGAGATGCCATCATGAGCAGTGCCAACAACAGATATCGCAAGGCAGCATACAGACGCAACACCATTCCCCCCTTCAGAGTCTCTGAAAGGTAGATCGGCGCTTTGGTCTATTGTTTTAACGCCGTTTTAAGGTTCCTGCCGTTTGAGGGCATAGGCGCGTGCCTTCTCCTGCGCACCTGCCGCGAGATAAAAACGCAAAATTGCCTCGAAAACCTGATCGTCATCGACAAAACGCGATTCATAACGTTCCACCAGCGCGATCCCCTCCCTGAAAAAACTGCCGTATGTCGCCACTTTGAGCGTATGCAGCAACAGTGCTTTCTGCTCCGCTAATCCCTCTGTGCGTAAGAGGAGTCCCTGGTAGGCTTCAAAACCCTTGCGCAGATCGTTGTGGGAGACATAGTACTCCGCCACTTTCTTCTGCCACATCACATCCTTCTGCGCCAGCCGTTCTATCAGCCCGATATAGGCTTCAGGGCTTCCACTCTCCGCAACATATGTCAAAAGGTCTTCCTGGTACGCCCTCTCCCCGGAAGAGAGGAGCAGCCGCTCCAGCAGCGTACTGTTTCTGTGCACCAGCTCCCGGCGCTGTTGCGGATCCTGTATCAGAAAATACTCCCGCTTGAAGATGTTGTCACCCAGTTTCAAAGCTCCGGCACGGATGCGCGGATCGTCCGAGTCCATCAGCCTGTTGACGATCCCCTCGATCACCCGGAAGTGCCCTTTCTGAAAATGCTTCTGCTGAAAGTGCATATCGGCGAAACGAAAAAGGAGCTTGTAGTTGTCGGGGTTGAACTTGATCATATTTTCGAGATAGACGATGGAGAGGTCGTTGTTCTTGTGTTCCCTGAGTACTTTCTGCTCCAGCGTCTCTTTGGGAAAGAGGAGCCAGAGTACCAGCGCAAAGAGTGTCACCAGAAAGAGAATCTCCCCGTAAGAGAGTGCCTCTGTCACGCTGTGATAGGGCGAGAGGAGGATCCTGTTGTGTTTACGCCAGAACTTTTTCATACGCTACCGCTCCCCCCGCCTGTGGCCGAATAGCCGATCCGCTGCAGATATCTGTCTCCGATATAGGGAATCAGCCCCATCTTTCGGATCCTTCGGATATCTTCGGCAATCTTCTCCCTCTCATTCAGAGGAAGATAGTCGAGTGCGATTACCGGCAAGCCGTAGGCCCGGATCTTCCTGACATGACCCATCAGCCATGCACGGTCGGCTTCGGGCACCTCCCTATATGTCAGAGTACTACCGTCCAGTCCGTAGAAGAGAGACTCGAAGAGTACCCCGTCGATCAGATCATGCACCTCATCGACGATTTCAAAACCGCGGTTGAGGATGATCCCCGCATCGGGATAGGTGCTCTTGACCGCCTTGATGAAAGCCGCCACATTCGCTTCGTAGATCGCTCTCTGCTCAGGGGTTTTGGCTACATGCTGATAGGCGTCAACCGTATCGAAAAAGAAGTTTTGAAAGCCTCTCTTTCTCAACTCCCCAAGCACCTCCCCTATCATGAATCTCTGATAATCCATGTTGCTCATATCCAGCACCCTGCTCTGCCACACACTGTTCTCCCCGACAAACCACGCTTTTTTGAGTTTCGGATAGTAGTCCCGGTGCTTTTCACTCTCCCCGATACTCACATAGGCGTAGGTTTTGGCACGTATGACATCAAATCCGGAGCTGTTCGTATCGATGGCAGCGGGCTCGACGATAACGATGTCGAACTTCTGTAACTTTTCGAGGGGTGGACTTTCCCCGTAACAGACGACCGCACTTTCGGGGACCTGCGGATGGAGATAGCGCCAGAGCAGATACGCCACCCCTCCCGCCAGCAGCAGCGCACCCGCGATCAGCATGCTATTTTTGCAACATAAAGGTTTCATAATCGATACTCCCGAATTTTTGACGTACGATCACCAGCGATACGAGGAAGACGACCAGCAGCGAGAGGGCATAGCCGTAGCCGAAATACTCCGGCCCCAGATCGATCGACAGATAGGTGAAGAGACCGTTGAGCACCAGAAAGAGCAGCGAGAGAAAGAGTGTCTCGATCCGCTTGTCGATATAAAAGAGCAGTGCCTGCATCGTCATGAAAGCCAGCTGCAGCGTCGCACCCACCAGCAACACATAGAAGAGGTCGAGGTAGAGATCGGGGATAGAGAGTTTTTCGAAGATATAGGGTGCCGCATAGTAGAGCATGATATCGATAATCCCCTGAACCACCAGTATATCCTGGAGTATCCTGCGCACGTCGGCATTCATCTGCGCTTTGTGCGCTTCGATGACCCCCAGCGGCTTCCCTTCGCTGATCGCGTCGTAGAAGCCCTGGAAACTCTTCGCGAAATCGGCCTCCAGCCGGTAAAAGAAGACTGCCATACCCGGAATGATCGCCAGATATGCGAGAAAGATCGGCAGGTCGTAGACGACGGAAGCTTTCATGCGTCCTATCACGTAGTAGCCTGTCATCGGATGGTACCAGAAGATCAGTTTGTCGATCCAGACACCGAGGTTGTAGAAGAAGCCGCTCAGCGAAAGACGCCAGTAGAAGGTTTTCGGATCGATGATCCGAAAGTTGATCAGTTTCGACGATGGATACTCTTTCACAATCAACATCGTCAGGATGGCGAATAGTACGAGATTCCCAAGGAAAAAGGCCCCCATCAGCATGAGGATATCCCTGCCGTAAAACCATGCAAGTACGATAATCCCGCTATAGGTCAGAAAGTAGGCGAATACAACCGCCTTGTAGCGCTGCAGGCTCGATGCCAGGACATTGGCGATCCATACGAGACTGACAATGATAAAGATCATCAGCGTCAGGACCTTGAACACAATACTCTGCTCCGGCAAAAGGTAAAAAACAATCGGTGTGATGATGAAAAGACCCGCCGCAAGTATGATGAAAAGTGTCGCGAAATAGGCGGGGAGAATATCTTCATACCGTTTTTCATAGATACGGTCCGCGACATAGCGCGTCAGGGGAAGTTGCAAAAAGCCCGACAGCATGAAACTCGAAGAGAACATGAAGGCGTAGGTGATGATCAGCTGAAACTGCAGTGTCTCTTCGCCGAGACGGTAGGTCGTGAGGCTGATATATCCGACGATGATGATCGCCACGATCGAGATCATCCAGGCACCCGAACTCAACACTGCCGCATAGCTGAATACTTTCGCATGGGAGAGCAGGCTCTCTTTTTTGAGTGAGCGCTTCAGTTTGAACCCTATGCCTGCCATCAGTCCAGTACCTCCCTGTAGATCCTGTCGTACTTCCTGAAGAAGTCCGCCTGTGTATAGTATCTCTCGACCCTCTTGCGGCCGCTTGCACTGCACGCTTTCCAGAGAGCATCATCTTCCAGCAGTCGGATGTAAGCGTTGGCGAGTGCGGAAGCATCGGCGACCGGCACCACTTCACCCGCCTGACCGAGAGCGATATCCTCTTCGTCGAGTGCGCCGTAGATCAGCTCGCTGCAACTTCCCACATCGGTCGTGACACACGGTAATCCGGCGGCAAATCCTTCCAGTATCACCAGCGGCATCCCCTCACTGACGGATGTCAATGTCAGTATCCCGGTTTTTGGCAGGATATCGTCAATCTTCTGAAAACCGAGAAAGCGGATATTCTTTTCAAGCTGCATCGACGCGACCATGCGCTGACACTCCCCGGCATAATGCACATCTTCATCCATCGGTCCTGTGATCCACCCCTCCACGTCGGGGAAACGGTCTGCGACGATACGCATGGCGCGTATGAAGGTTTTGATATCCTTGATCGCAACGACACGCCCGAGCAGTGTGATGACACGGGGCACTTCGGCGGGGCGTTTGGCGACAAGGGCATTGAGTCTGGCTATATCGACGCCGTTGGGAATCACCCGGCACCGTGCTTCAGGCGCTCCGAAAGCGATCTGCAACTCTCTCGCGCCGTTGAAGAGTGAGAGAATCTCGTCTGCCGTGCGGTATGTCATGAAGCCAATCTTCTCGAAGAAGTTGATCCACATCGTCTTGAGGTAGTCACTGCTCTCCATACGCATCTGAAGCGATGCTTTGTAGAGGGAGAAGGCAGTGTCGGCATGCATGTCCATCTTGCGTTCGCGTATGTAGATACCGTGCTCTGTCAGAACGAAGGGTGTACTGTGAAAATTCTTGATCAGCGTCGCGAGCAGTCCTGCATACCCTGTCGAGGGCGCATGCACAACCGAAGCGAAATCGATCTTCCGGGCGATTTTGGCCAGTAGCCAGAGGGGACGGTGGATGCTTCTGACTGTCCAGAAGTAGTCGAGAAAAGAGATATCGTCACAGTTTTTACGATAATGTTCCCGTATAAAATCCCACGACTCTTCGGCATAGAGCATATCTTCGAGCGTCACCTCCTCGAGTAGCAGTTCCCGCGTCAGCAGCTTCGCGTAATCGACCTCTTTCCCGGAACTGATATCTTCATAAAACCTGCGTACCTTTGCAATCGCCTTTTTCCCCATTTTACGTCTTTTGGGCGGTTCTGCCTCGATATCGTCGAAGAGAAAACAGGCTTCGAAAAAGTGGACATTTTCGGGCAGTGTATACTGCATCTTCGGGTACTCTTTGCGTTCACTTCCCAGAAAGAGTATCCCGAAACGATAGTGCGGCAACCCTTTGATTAACTGATCGATCCAGCCGGAAACCCCACCGCGCACGTAGGGATATGTCCCCTCGGCGATCAGCATGATATCGACCTGCTTTTTCGTCTGCATCTACGAAGTTCTCCATAGAGATGTCAGTTTCGATGCTCTGGGTGAGTAGTGCAATCTCCGAAGCCCCGGCAGGATCTTTCTGAAACTTCTGAAATCTTTCCGCTCGAAAGTGAACTCGGCAAGATAGGGCAACGTCTCTTCCGCATAGCGGGGATCTTCCATCGCTTTGGTAAAAGCGCGCTCTGCACTTTTAAAATCATGGACATAGAGATAGATCTTCCCCAGCAGCAGATAGACTTCCGCAGGATCGGGGTACGCCTTTAACGCGCGCAGCGCATATTCGGCGGCATTGCGCAGATAGAAGGGTTCAAGCTCTTTGGTCACGAGACCATAATAGACAAATTCACGATAGAGATAGGCGATCTCCTGCTCGTATATCGCCCGTTGCACGGCGTCGTTCTCCTGTGCAAGTCTCTCCTGCAAGTCACTGATACGGTCATTGAGACGCTGCTCCATGTTGTTGAGTACACCAAAGCTGAGCAGTCGCCCCTCATCGCTCTTCCCCGAAAGTGTCGACTGCAACAGTCGCACATCCTGACGCTCCAGTTTCCGGATGAGATGGGTCAACAGACGCACTTTGCGCCCTTCGGGACTCTCCGCGTCATTCAGTAGCCTCTCTGGTGGTCCCTCTCCGTAGTGACGTTTCACAAGAGGAAAGTGACGCTGCAACTGCGCGACATCAAGAAGATGGGCATTGATCACCGGAATCTTACGTTTGTTGTGCGTCAGATAAAAGTAGAAAAGCAGTGTCAGCAGAGGACCCACAACCACCATGAGCGTGTTGAAAAGAAAAAGCAGCGCAAAGACCCGCACACTGTTACGCCCGAAGAGTCGCATCGTGACATAGGAGAAGAGTCCTGTCGCTGCGAGATAAAGCAGCAGCAGATCGATTCTGAATGACTCAAGCCCCGTCATGTTTCTCTCTCACGATATGTTCGAACGGTGCAAATCCCGCCTCTTCAATCTCATAGCGGAAATCGTCAGACTCCAGCCACACACGCATCGCCTGATCTCTCTGCATCTCGCGCTTCATTCTCCCTACGAACCCTTCCACACCCACTCTCTTCAGAAACGGAAAGAGTACGATGATGATAAACTCCCTCTTGCCAACAGTCAGCGTCTGAATCGAGTCGACCGTACGTATGTTTCTCTGCAAAAAGGTGTAAAGCCTGCGCATCATCGCTTCATCAGAAGAGCGTAGCACGATCAGCGAAGAGGGTACACCCTGCTCTCTGGAGATCTTCTCCATTTTGCACAACTCATACGCAAACGCTTCACTCAGATAGTGGCGCCGGCATCGCATCTCTTCTATGAAGTGCTTTTTCTGCAGACTCTGCATAAAATAACTGAAGACCACAGTGGTCTCCAGCAGGGTGTCTTGCTCAAACGCGGTAAAAAGCATATCTTCGATCACAAGCAGTGCCATCTTGCCTTTTGGAAGTCTCAGTGGGATGACAGCCAGATAGCGAGTCTGGTTCTCTTCTCTCTCAAAATCGATATAGACCGGTTGCCGCTTTTCGAGTGCTTCCCTGATCAGCAGATCTTCAGAATCAGGGGAAGCATGTAGATCGAGTGCATCGAAATCCAGCAAATGTTCATCAGTATCGAAGGTGAGTATGTAACTCTTTTTAACATGATACTGTTGTGAGAGAAATCGTAAAAACTCCCGCTTCGCCTCTTTCGTATCTTCAGTCTCCATCTTCATGATCTTTTCGACAGAATCTTTCAGACTGTGGGGTTTGGTCATATAGGCTTTTTCGAGTTGATCGTATGCGGCTTTGAGAGTATAGAAAGCGTTACTGTTTTCATCGAGTTTTTGCCTGAAATACTCTTTTTGCAGCGCATAGTGCTTCAGACGCGTCTCCCACAGGTAGTAGAAAAAGTAGAGGATCAACCCTGTGATGAGCAGCTCCAGCATCTGATAGATCGGAAATTGTGGATAGAAGAGTGCCAGTGCCGTCCCGTAGACCAGCAGAAAGCCAAAGAGACCGGGCCATCCGAAAAAGAGCGTCAGTAGCGTCAATACCACGATCGAAAAGTCGATCTTGCCGGTGACAAAACAGGGATCTTCACTGTGTAGCAGATATCCTACACCAACGAAGAGCCCTGTGATCAACACTGCTTCGAGGTATTTGAGCGTGACTTGCAGGGAGAACGGAGGCATCAGCGCTGTGTCAGTTCCAGCAGGAGTTTCTGTGCGACGGAACCGACAGACTCCTGTCCCCATCCGCTTTTGGCACCGACAGCGGTATAGACCACTCTGCCGTTTGTCCTGTCCACGATGTTAAAACCGACTGCCACGGCAGGCTCGGCATCGAGTCCCGTTTTGTAGCGCCACTCGTTGACATTGCCCCGCACATAGTAGCGTGAGCGAATCTTTGACAGGCACTTGCGCAGATGATCCGGATCGCACTTTCGCGTGACGATACGCACCGGCTTCCCTTCCGATACGAGTATCGACTCCAGGATATTCTTCGCCTTCTCGCCCGCCATCGGGGAATCGGTATGGTTTTTGAACGGCAGAACCGCAATCGTACCGTCTGTCGGGATATGCTCTCCGGGTTGGTAGTTGGCCACATTTGCACAGCCGCCCATCCACAGCGCCATCGCCAGAAATATGCTTATTTTTAAACTAATCACAATCTTCCTTATTAGTTATATTGTCTTTAGTTTAATGAAGTTTTTATTAAATAAAACTTAATAAGTATATTTTATTTGACCTTGTTGCGCATAGATGGCAAACCGATTACATCCGGTGGCACTCCGGGAGCACCCTCCTGCTCTCATACGCCATCTGCCACTCTTCGTCGGTCTCTATCGCAGCGATTACGATGCGGCTTTTTTCACCGCTGATCAGCATCGCGTCCGTAAAGTTACGGCGGTTTTTCTCAGTATCGATCTCCATACCGAAGCATTCAAGTCCGCGGCACACTTCTTCACGCACTTCCCGACTGTGTGCACCGATACCGCCGCTGAAGATGACCGCATCGACGCTGCCGAGCAGCACCATATAGGCACCGATGTACTTCCTGACCCGCCGGCAAAAATATCTGAAAGCGAATGCCGCCTCTGCATCTCCCTCCTCCATCCGTTCCACAATCCTGCGCATGTCATTGGTGCCGCAGAGCCCTTTGAGACCGCTTCTTCGGTTGAGCAGCGTGTCAACATCGCGGGCATCCATCCCCTTCTCTTCACAGAGCCAGAGCACGATCCCCGGATCGAGATCGCCGCAGCGCGTCCCCATGACCAGTCCCTCCAGCGGTGTCATGCCCATCGAAGTGTCGATGCTTCGACCCTTTTCGACCGCTGTCACGCTCGCACCGTTTCCCAGGTGGATCGTGATCAGATTCAGATCGTCCGGCGCTTTACCCATCAGTGCGGCAGCCCGCCCTGTCAGATAGTGGTGGGAGATGCCGTGAAAGCCGTAACGACGCACGCCCTCCTCCTCCAGCACTTCGGGCAGCGCGTACCGATACGCCTCCGGCGGCATGCTCTGGTGAAACGCGGTGTCGAAGACCGCCACCTGCGGAAGCTGCGGTGCGAGTTTGCGAAGTGTCATGATCCCCTCCAGATTGGCGGGGTTGTGCAGCGGTGCCAGCGGAATGCATGCGCGTATCGCCGAAAGCACCGCATCGTCGATCAGTACCGCTTTTTCATATTTGCTGCCGCCGTGTACCACACGGTGTGCCGCACCCCACAATTCGCCGAAATCCTCCAGCACCCCCTCATCACGAAGCTTCTGCATGATGATCGAAAACCCCTCTTCATAACTTTGCATTGCATCACCGATCTCTTCGACGATCCCCGAAGAGAGAGGTGTATACCCATCCGCAAGATCGAAGAGTTTGTATTTGATCGAAGAGCTGCCGCAGTTGAGTACGAACAGCTTTTTACGCTTATGTTCGGAACTCATGCATGCGCCTCCTGTGCCTGTATCGCCGTGATGGCGATCGTATAGACCACATCTTCGACCAGACAGCCGCGGCTCAGGTCGTTGACCGGCTTCTTCAATCCCTGCAGAATCGGTCCGATCGCCACGGCGCCGCTGCTGCGCTGGACCGCTTTGTAAGTGTTGTTTCCTGTGTTGAGATCGGGGAAGATAAAGACCGTCGCCCGCCCCGCCACTTTCGATCCCGGCATCTTCAGCGCAGCGACTTTGGGGTCGATCGCCGCGTCATACTGCATCGGCCCTTCGATCAGGATATCCGGTGCCATCTCTCTGGCCAGCCGCGTCGCTTCACGCACTTTGTCGACATCCGCCCCCACTCCCGAGTCGCCGCTGGAGTAGGAGAGCATCGCCACCCTCGGCTCTATGCCGAACTTCTGTGCCGTACGCGCGCTCGACACCGCGATCTGCGCAAGCGCTTCGGCGTTTGGATCGGGATTGACCGCGCAGTCTCCGTAGACCAGCACCCGGTCTTTGAGCAGCATGAAGAAGATGCTGGAGATCAGCTTCACCCCCTCTCTGGTTTTGATGATCTCGAACGCCGGCTTGATCGTCTCCCGGGTCGTATGTGTCGCACCGCTCACCACACCGTCCACATACCCTTCATAGAGCATCATCGTCGCGAAGTAGTTGGTGCGGCTGATGTATTCGCGCGCCATCGGCAGAATCACCCCTTTGTGCCTGCGCAGTTCGTAAAACTTGCGTGCAAACGCCTCCTTTTCCGGGAAGTGCTGCGGATCGACGATAGCGGCTCCGGAGAGGTCGAGCCCCAGTGAGCCTGCATGCTGTCGGACACGCTGCGGATCTCCCAGCAGTGTCACCCGGCAGAGCCCGCGACGCAACACAATCTCCGCCGCACGCAGTATCCGCTCATCTTCACTCTCCGGTAACAGGATGTGCTTCGGATCGCGACGCGCCTTTTCGTAAAGGGAGTAGATAAAACGCACCGGCGTCATCTTCTGTGCACGCTGCAGCGTCAG
>JANTHT010000025.1 GCA_024762235.1 Sulfurospirillum sp. | reverse complement strand
AATCCGCCTTTTCATAGGTGATCTCAGGCACAATAGTACATTTGTCGACCGGTTCCGGTGTAGGTGTAGGTGTGGGTTGCGGTTCAGGTGTGGGTTGCGGTTGCGGCTGAGGCGCGGGTGTGGTATCTACCACTGCGACACTTTGGCATACGGTCTGGGAAGCGTTCTTGTCATCTGTGACGGTCAGGCATATCTCATGCGCTTTCCCGTCGCAGGGGAGTGTCGTCGAAACGCTGCCTGCACCCCCGAGACTCGCTCCGTCAAGACGCCAGGTATAAGCGGTGATCCGACCATCCGGGTCACTGCTCTGTGTGGCTTCGGCATGCAACGTTGTGCCGCACGACACATTTGCGGGCACGCCGGTGATGACAGGGATGGGAGACATATTGCTCTTTTCACCTTTCTCTCCCACGGCTACGGGGGCGGACTCTACCAGGGTATCTCCCTGGCAACAGGCGGAGTTACAGCCGCTGGTCAGTGCAGCGGCAACCAGTACGGAACCCAATAGTAACAATTTCATTATAACACTCCTCAGATATGGCAAATTTTTGCAAAAAAAGATTAATACTTGTTTAAGCTTTCTCCATTATAAAAAAACCTGCCTTAGGAGATGCTTAGATGCATGGATCCGTGATCATCTCCTTGCTGGGGTAGAGGTAGACTTCGACACGTCGGTTGCGTGCCATGTTTTGGAGCGAAGTGTTCGGTACGACCGGTTTGGCGTAGGAGCACCCTTTCTCGTAGATGGGATTGGGTATTCCCGCCTGTACCAGCATGTCCGCCACTGTTCTGGCGCGCTTTTTGGAGAGGAGCTGATTGTAGCCGTAGGAACCCCGGTTGTCGGTGTGGCCGACGACCTGTATGACCGTCTGCGGATAGTTTCTGAGGACACTGACCAGCTTCTCTATCTTGTAGCGGGCAGTCGGTGTCAACTGATCGGAATCGGTCGGAAACATCATCTTGTCTCTGAAGGTGATTTTGACGTAGCGCTCCGTTTTGGTGACGATGATATCCGAATCGCTGGTAGCCTCGGCATTGGGGTTGGTGTTGACTTCCGTGTCGAGTGACTTGGCCACTTCGGCAGCCTGTTTGTCCATACTGTAGCCGATCGCACCGCCGAGAGCCGCACCGGCTGCCGCACCGATCAGTGTACTGTTGGTCTTTTTGCCGATCAGCTGACCTAGTGCAGCTCCTGCCAGAGCACCGACTGCTACCCCTTTTTGTGTGTTGGTGGCACCTGCTGTGGCCTGTTGCGCACTCTGGGCACAGCCGCCTGTCAGGGCTGCCGCAGTCACTATCGCGAGGATCTCTTTTCTTATATATTTCATATCGCTCTCCTTGTTGCATGTTGATGGTTTAGCTATAGTATAGCATAATAATATTACCGGATCGTTACCTGCAACGTGTAATGACATCTTTTTTACTGCTATAGAGGAAAATTTCGATGCGACGATTGTGCATGGCGCAGAGTGGATGGGGACGATTTTGGGGACAGAGCTCTTTGGGTACCTGATCGGCACACCCCTTGGCGAGGATCTCCTGCTTGAGTCCGGCAGTGTAGAGATATTCCGCAACCGATATCGCGCGGTTGTCTGCATAGTGCCGCATCTTTTTGGCTTTTCCCTCTTCATAGGCGTGACCGATGATCTGTATGATGAGGGCGGGATACTTTTTGAGAGTGGGGATGATGTGATTGAGACGCGATCGCATCGTTTTGCCGAGCGTCGTTTGTCCGGGGCGATACAACTCCACTGTGTTGAAGTAGATCTTGAGATATTTATCGGTAAGAAAAAGGGTTGTGCCGCTGCTCTCTGCCGGCGGCAGATCACCTTTGTAGAGGAGTGTCGCATTGGCGTCGGTGACGATCTGCTCCGCGACTTGCTGAAGCATCGGATTGTCGACCTTTTTCCATGGATTTCCGAGCAGTGTGATCTTGTTGAAGTAGGTGACGGTTTTGGAGGTGCACCCTGCCATAACCATTGTCAGTATCACAAGTATGAGGGTCCATAGATAGCCGCTTTTCATAGGCGACAGTATAGCGCTAATTTGCCTATGGTTTGCTGTAAAATCGACTGCGTGGAGCGATAAAGCAAATTTAGTGTAAAATATAAAAATAATCGTCATAACAGGGTGGGTTTACGCCCTTTATTTATAAGTATATCATATATAAATGAGTAGTGAAGAGGAGAGTAGTTCGTGTTCGAAGCATTGTCAGATTCGTTTAAATCAGCGATCAATAAAATCAGGTTTGCAGATGATGAAAAATCGCTCAAAAAAGCGCTGGATACCCTGAAGAAATCGCTTCTGAAGTCAGATGTACACCATAAAGTGGTCAGAGATCTCGTAAAACAGGTGGAGTTGGAGACAAAACAGAAGGGGATCGGGAAAGAGAGCTTTCTGCGTGCACTCAAAGATGCCCTGACGCAGACATTGAGCGCCCCGGGCAATCAGGGGTTCGTCTTTGCCTCCAAACCGCCGACGGTAGCCCTGATGTGCGGTCTGCAGGGTAGCGGAAAGACGACGACGACCGTCAAGCTCGCCAACTTCCTGAAGCAGAAGAAGAAACGGGTACTGGTGGCGGCGTGTGATCTGCAGAGATTGGCGGCGGTGGAGCAGCTCAGGCAGCTTTGTGAACAGAACGATATCGATCTCTACTATGACGAGCATGAAAAAGACCCCGTCAAGATCGCCAGAGAAGCGCTTAAGAAAGCAAAAGAAGGTCTCTACGATGTATTGCTGGTCGATACCGCAGGACGTCTCGCGATCGACGAAGCGCTGATGGATGAGCTCAAAAGGGTCAAAGAGGCACTGCATCCCGACGAAGTCTTCTATGTCGCAGACTCTCTGACGGGCCAGGATGCGGTGCGTACCGCGGCGACTTTCCATGACAACATGGAGATCACGGGTGTGATTTTGACCAAATATGACGGCGACAGCAAAGGGGGCGTGGCGCTGGGGATCGCCAAACAGCTGGGAATTCCGCTGCGTTTCATCGGTACAGGCGAGAAGGTGGCCGATCTGGAGCAGTTTCTGCCGGAGCGTATCGTCACACGGCTGATGGGTGAGGGTGACCTGCTGACACTTGCGGAGAAGACGGCCGATGTGATCGACGAGAAGCAGGCGAAAAAGATGACTTCGAAGATCAAGAAGGGGCAGTTCAACTTCAACGATTTTCTCGATCAGCTCGAGAGTATGAAGAAGCTGGGAAGCATGAAATCTCTGATGAGCATGATCCCGGGCATGGGTTCGATGGCGAGTAAAATCGGTGATATGGATCTGGAAAACTCCAAAGAGATGAAGCATATCAAGGCGATGATCTCCTCCATGACCCCCAAAGAGCGTGAAAACCCGTCGCTTTTGAACAATAGCCGCAAAAAACGCATCGCGCTGGGTGCCGGATTGTCACAGATGGAGGTAAACCGTTTTCTCAAGCAGTTTCAGAATGCCGCCAAGATGGCCAAAAAATTCTCGGGCAAGAACGGTATGAAAGATCTTGAGAAGTTGATGACGCAACAAAACAGGATGCAGATACCAAGATAAAACTAAGAAAACTCGGGTATAATAGCGCCCGCCAAAGAGCCAAGGCGGGCGATGTGCGGCTGAGCAGTCTCAAAATTTCTCTATTTTGAAAGTGCCCAGCCGTAACATAATAAAAGATAAAGAATATAACAGAACAGGAGAAGCAATGGCAACAGTAGTAAGATTAACACGTATGGGTAGAAAGAAGAAACCTTTTTACAGAATCGTCGTCACAGACAGCAGAAAGAGAAGAGATGGGGGATGGATCGAATCGATCGGTTACTACAACCCGCTCACAGAGCCTGAGACGATCAAATTTGACAAAGAGAGACTTGAGTACTGGAAGAGTGTCGGTGCGAAACTGAGCGACAGGGTAGCGCGTATCACCAAATAACATGGTCGAAAAATTTATCTACACGTTCGCCACACTGATAGCGAGCAAACCGGACGAGATCGAAGTCGTGCGAAACGATGTAGATGAGAGCTTTTCCGAAATCACGATCATCGCGGATAAGCGCGATACGGGAAAGCTGATAGGTAAAGAGGGGAAGATGATCTCCGCTCTGAAATCGGTTATCTCCGGCTGCAAAGCCAAAGAGAAGCGTGCCTATCGTATCACTATCAAGTCGCATGAAGAGTAGCGACGAACGACTCCACATCGCCACGATCGGCAAAGCTGTCGGTCTCAGGGGTGATCTTAAACTCCATCTGCATACCGATTTTCCCGAACAGTTTGCGGCAGGAAAGCGTTTCACAACCGAGAGAGGCGAAGCACTTGCCATCGTCAGATATGATCCTGTAAAATCGCTGATACAGTTTGCCGGATATCAGGACCGGGAGAGCGCAGCAAAGCTTACGAACCGAAAACTCTACACGACGATGGCACGTACACTCGAGGAGTGCACCCTGGAGGAGGGTGAACATTTCTGGTTCGAACTGATCGGAGCCCCGGTAACGGAGGCGGGGACGTTGCTGGGTAGAGTGGAAGAGATCGAGCGCATCGTCAACACCGATTATCTGCTTCTTGAAACAGATAAGGCTCTGGTCGATGAGGGTTTTGCCAAACGTTTCTATATCCCCTATATCCCGCAATATATAGAGCGGGTCGACACAGAGGGCAAAGTCATTCATGTCAGGGATGGACTTGCCCTTTTAGAGGCGAGTTGAGATGCGATTCGATTTCGTCACGCTCTTCCCGGAGTTGATTGCTCCCTATTTCGAAGCCTCTATTCTTGCACGTGCCAAAACGCGTGGTCTGATCGAGACCGCTTTTTACAATCCGCGTGACTATACCGACAACAAGCATCTCAAAGTGGACCATACACAGGCGGGTGGGGGTGCCGGTCAGGTGATGTTCGCACAGCCGCTGGACTTCCTGCTCTCGCAGCTGCGGCGTGAAGCACCCGGGCTACATATCATCTTTCCCCTGCCTGCAGCCAAACGTTTTGTTCAGAGTGATGCCAAAAGGCTGGCAAAAAAAGAGCGCATCGTCTTCGTCAGCGGCCGTTACGAAGGGATCGACGAACGTGTGATCGAGAGACATGCCGATGAAGTGTTCAGTATCGGGGATTATGTGCTTACTGGCGGAGAGTTGCCTTCTCTGGTCATGTGCGATGCGATCAGCCGAAACATTCCCGGAGTGCTCGGAAACGAGGATTCCCTGCTGGAGGAGAGTTTCGAAACCGATCTGCTGGAGGCACCAACCTTCACAAAACCCGAGAATTACAAAGGTTCTTTGATTATCAAAGAATATTTAAAGGGCAATCATGCTAAAATCCACGCTCTTAAACGGAAATTGGCACTGAAAAAGACACAATATTTCAGACCCGATCTATACCAGAAAGCAAATATCAAAGATTTAGAGGAAAAAAAATGAGAAACAGATATATCGATGCATTTGAAGCGAAACAGGTAGAAGGGAAAAATATCCCCGATTTCAAAGCGGGTGACACACTCAGAGTCGCCGTAATCATCAAAGAGGGTGACAAGACCAGAGTACAGAACTTCGAGGGTGTCTGCATCGCGAAACGCGGTCAGGGTACGGGCGCAACCTTCATGGTGAGAAAGATCGGTGCAAACTCCGTCGGTGTCGAGAGGGTTTTCCCGCTCTACAGCGAGAGTATCGAGAGTATCACTGTTCTCAGACGCGGTCGCGTCAGACGTGCGAAACTCTTCTATCTGAGAGAGAGACGCGGTAAAGCGGCAAGAATCAAAGAGCTCAAAAAGTAGCATCACCCTCCGCATGCAGCCACGGGTTGCATGCAACTTCTTTTACTTTTAAGTTACCTGCTTCTATAAGCTATCATTTCAGTCGATCTAATCACTTTTTAATTCTATTATGTTCATATGCAGGAATCGCATCAATACTTATCCCGCATCGCCCTTTGCGCCTCTCTGTCCGCCTCTTTTCTCTTGAGCGTTTCTCGTTTATCGTGCATCTTTTTTCCACGTGCGAGTGCGATCTCCACTTTGGCGATGTTCTTGCGGTTGAAATAGATGCTCAGCGGTACGATGGTGAGTCCGTCCCTGGTCGTTTTTCCGACCAGTTTGTCGATCTCCTTACGGTGCAGCAGAAGTTTGCGGGGACGCGTCTCATCGGGTTTGAAGTGGGGATTGGTAGTCTCCGTGTATGAGATGTGTGCATTCATCAGAAAGGCTTCGTTTTTGATGATTTTGACGAAACTGTCTTTGAGGTTGACCCGTCCCGCACGCAGGGCCTTCACTTCGCTTCCCCTGAGTGCGATACCCGCTTCCATGCGCTCGAGTATCTCGTAGTCATGAAACGCTTTTTTGTTTCTGGCAACTGTTTTACCCATCACGCCTCCCTTCTTTTGAAAAATGTACTGCCGCTGCCGCTGAAAAACCATCCCTTTTTCGCATACTCCTGCAGTTCCGGGCAGAGTGAGAGGGCAGGGGCGAAGAGATCGTTGAGTGCGGTGGCACTGTAATCTTCCAGCAAAATGTCACTTTGCATCCTGCTGAATCGCTCCGCACTTTCTCTGTTGCGAGCGAGTGTATGGAGGTATCCCTTTCGAAAAGCGGCGTAGACAGCACCGGTGTCGCATGCGATCTCAGGCGTGACAGTGATCAGATCGAGGGGCACTTCTTCAAAAGGTTCGACTATCTCTCCGATACCGCTGACGTTGGCACAGGGGTAGTCATAGACGAAAAAGGGAACATCCGCTCCGATCGACGCCCCGATCAATGCGACTGTTTCACGCCTGAGGCCAAGCCCGAAGAGTTCGTTGCAGAGATTGAGAAATGCTGCAGCATCGGAACTGCCTCCCCCCAGACCCGCAAACTCCGGTATCTGTTTGTCGACAACGACTTCATGCGTATGGAAAAATGTTTCCATTTTGCGGGACCCGGTATGTTTCAGGAGAGCCAGGTACGCTTTGTAGATCGTATTTTTCTCTGTTTCGCATCCAAAATCGCCTCTGAGGGTGAAAGTCTCCGAAGGCACTTCTTTGGGCAGAAAGCGGAGTGTATCGAAAAGATGTGGCAACTGCATGAAGCGTGAAGAGAGAAGGTGGTACTCGCCTCTGAGACCGACGATCTTCAGAAAGATGTTGACTTTTGCGTGCGCTTTGACGATCATTTGCCGAGTTTCCGGCTCAGTGACGCGAGATCTTCCATATTTGTGCCTGCAGCCGCTTCTTTGTTGGCGCGTTCTATCTTCTCTTTGAGTTCGCCTCTGAGGATTGCGGTCTCTTTCGGGGCGTCGATGCCTATCTTGACACTCCCTCTGGATATCTCGGTGATTTTAATGACAATATCGTTTCCCAGAACGATCTCTTCGTCGGTTTTACGTGACAGTATCAGCATAGTCAACTCCATTTAACAGATAAGATACGAGACCGTCCCTGATCTCGATGATGGCAAAATTGTGAGGCAATTGTACCAGATAGATCCCTTCATCTTGATTTTCGAAATCACCTATTGCAAGTTTTCTGCCCAATGCTATATTTTTGGGATCTGCAAGATAGCGGTTTGAGGGCATGTCGAGATAGTCGAGAGGATTGAGCGCACGCTCGTTTTCGTAGTGAAACGCCCCCTCCCGCAGTCGCTCCAGCATGCTGAGCGTTCCGGGTGAGCCCAGTTTTTCCGCGATCATCGCACCGATGCTGCGGACATAACCCCCTTCGGAGAGTGTCACTTCGAAAGTGATGAACGGATGGCAATAATGGAGCAGACGGATATCGTAGATGCTGGTGGTGATTTCGTTCAGTGCGACTTCACGGTTCTGCCGGGCCAGTTCGTAGGCACGTACACCGCCGATCTTCTTGGCGGAGTAGCGGGGCGGGAGGTAGGTGATCTCTCCTTTTATCTTCTCCAGGGCCGATAGAATCTCCCGCTTTGGAAGTGGGGGCGTCACTATCACTTCGGATATCTGTTCGATATCGAGCGTCGGACTCCCGGCCCCGAGCCAGAGTGTGGCACGGTAGGTTTTGGGCGCCTTTTTGAGAAAACGGAAGAGTTTCGTATATTTTCCGAAAGCGATGATCAGCACCCCCTGTGCAAAGGGGTCGAGCGTACCGGAAAATCCCGCCTTTTTGATACCGTACCGACGCTTGATCTGCGAGAGAAACCTGTTGGATCCAATACCCGCCGGTTTGTATGCGACGAAGAGTCTGTCGGATGCAGCCATCAGATCCTTTCCACGAATGAGGCCAGGATATCTCTCTGGGTACCGCCGAAGTTGATTTTGAGTTTGTATTCGCGTTTCACTTTGCTCACTTCCAGCACGCGCCCTACACCGAAAATCTTATGCCTGACAAGGCTCCCCTTCTTGAAGGAGGTGGTGCGTTCGAGTTTGAGTGAACCTTTGCTGACGCCGCATTCGGCGAGGAAGCGGCTCTTCTGGAGCTGGGCGCGTTTGCCCTTGTAGTATCTGGAGGAAGAGGAGCTGAGAAGAAGCTCTTTTTTGGCGCGCGTGATCGCGACATATCCGAGCCGTCGTTCCTCCTCGATATCGCAGCCGTCACCGACGAGCGGGAAGAAGCCCTCTTCGAGCCCGATGACGAAAAGATGTTCGAACTCGAGTCCCTTGCTCGCATGGATACTCATGATGGAGATGCTGCGTTCGTCGATCTGGTCCTGATCGCTCTGAAGTGTGATGTCGTTGAGAAACTCTTCGAGTGTCGCTTCGGGATTCTGGATGACAAAATCACGATAGAGTCCGTAAAATTCATCGATATTGAGGACCCGTTCCTGCCCGTCGGGCATCTGACCGTAGTAGTTGCGTATACCGAAGCGCTCTTCGAGATTGTCGATCAGTTCATAGGTATTCTCTTCGAGGTGGTTGCGAAGATCCGCGATGTCGTCGAAAAAAGTGCAGATGGTGCCGAAAGCCTTTTTGCTGATGCTCTCCTGCAGGCGCTCCCTCTGATCGAGGTAGACACGGTACATGGAGCAGTCGTTTTGATAGGCGATATCCGTCAGTTTGTCGAGTGTCGCTTTGCCGAGTCCCCGTTTGGGTTTGTTGATGACCCGTTTGAGCGAAAAATCGTCGTGGGGGTTGGTGATGATCCTGAGATAGGCGATGATATCTTTGATTTCGGCACGCTCGTAGAACTTCAGGCCGCCGACCATCTTGTAGGGAACGCCTGCGCGGTTGAGCCCCTCTTCAATCGAGCGCGAGAGGGCGTTGATGCGGTATAAAACGGCAATCTCCCTGGGGTCGACACCGGAATCTGTCAATTTTTTGATACGTGCCGCGATCTCCCTGGCTTCGCTGTTTTCATCGTCGAAGTGCACAAATTCGATCGATTTTCCTTCCTCTTTGGTGCTTTCGAGCTCTTTTCCCAGGCGGTTGCGGTTGTGTTCTATCAGTTCGTTGGCCGCTTTGAGGATAGCGGAAGTGGAGCGGTAGTTTTTGGTCAGCTTCACCACTTTGGCATCGGGAAACTCTTTGTCGAAATCGAGAATATTGTTGATGTTCGCACCGCGCCAGCCGTAGATACTCTGATCGTCGTCACCCACGACACAGAGGTTGTTGTGCGTACTGGCAAGTTTTTGAAGCAGTTTGAACTGGAGATTGTTGGTGTCCTGATACTCGTCGACGAGTATGTAGCGGTATCGCTGGCTGATCTCGTTGCAGAGCGTTTCGTTTTGTGCGAGTATTTTGTAGGGAAGTGCAAGCAGATCGTCGAAATCGACAAGGTTGTTCTGTGTCAGGTACGCTTCATATCTCATGTAGAGAGAGGCGATCTTTTTGTAGTTGGGCATCTGTGCCCCCTGTATCGCCTCTTCGGGGGAGATGAGATTGTTTTTGTATCGGGAGATTTCGGCGGCAACCATCGGAACGGGGAGGTCCGTTTCGAGCGTTCTGATGATCCGTTTTTTGTCGTCTGTATCGATGATGACGAAGTTGTTGGAGCGGCCGAGTTCACGCATGTGGTGTTTGAGGAAGAGGAGGCCGAACTTATGAAATGTACACAACAGCGGCGGATAACCGATCTGTTGATCGAGCAGTGACAGGGCGCGCTGGCGCATCTCGGAAGCCGCTTTGTTGGTGAAGGTGAGTGTCAGTATGGAAGATGAGGGAATACCGTTTGCGATGAGCCACGCGACTCTGGAAGTGATGGTCTTCGTTTTTCCGCTGCCGGCTCCCGCCAGAATCAGGATGGGGCCGTCCACCTGCTTTACCGCTTCACACTGTGCCTCGTTGAGTTGATCAAATATCTTTTCCATCGGTAACTCTTGTTTTCTTTTATTATAGTTAAAATTTGTTAATATCCGATAAAAATATTATAATAACGCATTATATCATCAAAATTTATATTATTTTTTGTTATGATAATGTATCATTATGAAATCAATTAGATAAAGAAGGATCGTAACAATGTTGAAAGATTTTGCAAAACTTGCCACTTTTCTGACAGTTGTCAAAGAGAGAAGTTTTTCCAAAGCTTCCAAGAAACTGGGAATCTCACAGCCTGCGGTGACGCAGCAGATCAAGTGGCTGGAGGATTATCTCGACAACAGGATTGTCGAACGCAAAAAGAACGGCATCACGCTGACCAAGACGGGTGAGGAGCTCTATCGTATCGCACTGCGACTGGACAAATGTGTCAGCAGTGTCGAGAAAGAGATTATCCATATCATGAACAAAGAGCTCACCTTTATCATCGGCGCATCTTTTACGATCGGCAACTACGTCCTCCCCTCATTTCTCAACGAGATCAAAGAGGCGATCAACAACGATGTACTGATTCAGGTGGGGCTTTCGGAAGATGTACTGGAGAAATTGCTGGACAAGAAGATCGATATCGCGATGGTGGAGTCTCCTATTTTTGTCGACGGTGTCATCTACCGTGAGTGGCTTGAGGATGAGTTCGTTCTCTTCAGCAATCAGCCGCTGCCCAAAACGGTGCGGCCCGAACAGCTCAAAGAGTTTCACTGGATCTGTCGCGAAGAGGAGTCGCATACACGGCGCGTCATCGCCGAAGCGTTCGAAGAGGCGGATATCGAATGTAAGGCTTTCGATATCGCCACAACCGTGAGCAGCCCGACTGCCGTGGTGCAGACCGTGTTGCGTGCACCCAAAGTCGAGAGACAGACCGTCTCCATCATCTCCCGGTTTACGATCGAGGCGGAGCTCGAGAGCGGGCAGCTCTATGCGGCTAAAATCAAAGGACTGGAGTTCAAGCGCGCTTTCTACCTCGCCTATCTGAAAGAGCGTAAGCATGATGCGTTCATCGACAAAGTCATCGACTATTTCATGCGCAAAAGGAAGATATAGGAGAGGCTCTCTCAGTGCCTCTTCGCATCAGGAGGGGGAGGCGGCGTCAGCGCTTTTTCTTTTTTTTGAGAAGTGCGGCGTTTTCGGGATTGGAGAGGAAGATGTCGGTCGATTTTTCGATATCCGCTTTTTTGGGCTGATGCTCCGGAGGGATGGAGAGGTTGATAAAGACCGGTGTATCTTCGACGATGATCTGAACAATCGAAGAGAGGGGCACTGTCAGGAAGCTGCCGACATTCTGATGGCCGAATCCCGCTTCGAAATAGAGATTTTCATCGTCGAAACTGCATGTCTCAAAGGTATACTCTGCGATGACAAAAAGGGTGATCGGTTTGAACTGTTCGCTGATTTCGGATGGAAGAGCAGGATCGAATCTGATCTCTGCGATATTGGTGAGAATCGAAAAGTAGACACCTTTTGCAAGCAGGAGATCGATAATCTCCCTGATATGCAGCATCATCAGATCGTGAAACTCATGATCTCTTAAAAATTGTTGAACCATCTAAAATTACCTTGATTTTTTAATAATTTAATATAATATTCTTTAACTGATAAAAACCTGTCATTGCATTCATGAGGGCAAATTTAGTCGCTTTTTGCAACGATTTTCGTGTCAGATCCGCCGTTTTGAGCATACCGGCCTCCAGCAGCGATGCACGCATCGTCCCGGGCAGGAGCGGTGTGGCGGGTGTCAGCCAGTGCAAACCGTCGAAGAGGGCGATATTGGCGATGGATGTATCTGTGAGGAGCCCTTCCCGTACGATCAGGATATCGTCGCTCTCTCCACGCGTTTCGCAGAGTCTCTCGATAGCGCTTCTGTCTGTCGATTTGAAAGGGTAGGCGATATCGGCATCGACAGCGCGGATGGCATGGTAAGCTCTTTTGCGGTAGGGCGACATGCTCACATCACGGATCTCTCTGTCGTAGGTGAGTCTGCATCTGTAAATCCCTTCTTCTTCAGGCAGAGTGATATAGTCCCGGATATCGTAAGAAGTTTTGATATCGAAATTGGCACAGATCGTTCCGTTGAGGCGCAGGTTGTGGTATTTGGCATTGTGGATTTCTCCCCTTTCAATGCGTATTGTCTCAAAAAAAAGGGACATAGATCTTCTCCTGCAGCTCCGCATATTCGCTTCTGACGTCGCTGTCGATCGTGATGCCGCCGCCGCTTTTGTAGAGATATCCTTCCGGACTCTTTTCGATGAAACGTATCATGACGGCGCTGTCGAGTCGCTCTCCGTCGAACATGCCGAAGATACCGGTAAAATAGCCCCGCTTACAGGGTTCGATACGTTTGATGATGTCAACCGTGCTCCTTTTGGGTGTTCCGGTCACGGAACCGGCCGGCAGGAGCGACAGCATGATATCCCCGAGCCGCGCCTGCCAGTTTTCGGACAGGTCGCCGGCGATCCTGGAGCTGACCTGATGGAGCGTACGCTCACCGGCTTTGATCGTGTCGATGTAGCGGAACTTCTCTACGCGCACACGGCTTGCGACACGTGAGAGGTCGTTGCGCAGCAGGTCGACCACCATGACATGCTCGGCCATCTCCTTTTCGTCGGCAAGTATCTTCGCTTTCGCATCGGGTATGGCGGCATCGATGGTGCCTTTCATGGGATAGGTGAAGATCCTGCTCTCCTCGATATTCACGAAGCGCTCGGGAGAGAAACAGACAAAACGGTCCCGCCATAGAAGTTTGAAACGGGCATCTGTACAGGCGTAGATCTCTTCGAGAGTCATGTCACTGTAGAAGGTGGAGGGAAAGGTGAGGTTGAGCAGATAGGTGTTGCCGTTTCGGATCTCTTCGATAACTTTGTCAAACGCCTTGCGATAGCTTTCGAAATCGACGGCGCGGTAGTGGTAGGTGCGCTTTTTCGGTGCGGGTATGGAGGGTACGTTTTTGTGCTCCATCTCGAAACGAATCTCTTCGGGAAGGTTTGCGAGCGGATGGATGACGAAATTTTGCAGATCGAAGTCGATCATGAAGAAGAGAGGCTCTCTGCGACTGCCGTAGTCGTTGAGGGTGCGGCGCAGGCGCTCTTGTGACTCCCTGCTCAAGCGATCAGATGCTCCAGTACCGCCATGCGTACGAAGACGCCGTTTTTGACCTGTTCGAGTACTTTACAGCGCGGGTCGGCGAGCATGGCGTCGTCGATGTCGATATTGCGGTTGACGGGTCCCGGATGCATCAGCATGATGTCACGTTTTCCGATACGCTCCGCCGTGATGCAAAAGTCTGTCGCGTAATCCTTGAGTGATGCGTAGATCTGATTGGTGTGGCGTTCGGTCTGAGTACGCAGACTCATGATGATATCGACATCGTCGAGTACTTCGTCGAGATAGTGCGTCTTGCGGTAAGCGTCGATACGCGGCATGAAGTGCGGCGGTGCGACGAGGATGATATCGAGTCCGAAACGTGAGAGGAGTTCGACGTTCGAGTTGGCGACGCGGGAGTTTTTGATATCGCCGACGATCGCAATACGTTTGCCTCCGGGATCGGGAAAACGCTCCATGATCGTGAAGAGGTCGAGCAGCGCCTGTGTAGGATGCGCATGGGCGCCGTCTCCGCCGTTGACGATGGGACAGCCGACATAGCCTGAGAGAATTTTCGGAACACCGGCGTTCTGGTGACGCACGATGATGGCGGCGGGATCCATCGCGTCGAGATTGGCGGCGGTATCGTAGAGGGTTTCACCCTTGGAGGAGGAGCTTTTGGCGACATCGAGACTCACCACTTCCGCACCCAGCCGTTTGGCGGCCACTTCGAAACTGCTGCGGGTACGGGTGGAGTTTTCGAAAAAGATGGTGATGATCAGTGCCTCTTCGAGTGTCGGGGTGATATACCCCTCTTTGAAACGTTTCGCCCGCTCAAAAAGGGCGAGGATCTCATCTGTGCCGAAATCTGCGGTATTGATTAAATGTTTCATGATGGCCCTATTTTAACACAGGGACTCTTCACAATCGCTTCACGTTTTGGTATTATCATGACATATACAAAGCGTAAAAACAGCATTTTCATTTGAAGGAGTCAGATATGCAAAAGAGAAGATGGGCAGCACTACTGGGTATGGTCGCCCTTGTGGGAAGCATGCATGCCGAGAGTATCGAATATACGACCTGGGTAAAGGTACAGAAGAGTGTTCCGGAATATGAGAGAGTGACACAGCGCGAACCTTACGAAGAGTGCTGGACACAGCGCGTACCTGTTACCTATACCGAGGGCGGACGCACCGTATACCGCGAAGGGGACAGAACCGCAGCGGGAATCATCGGCGGTGTGGCCGGCGGTATTCTCGGACATCAGATCGTGCACAGCCGCCGCGCCAAAGGTGCCGCGACGATCGGCGGCGCCATCCTGGGAACACTTGCGGGCCAGAACATGGCGGCTGGATCACGCTACAGGGAGCCGGCGCGTACCTATGTGCGCTATGAGACGAGACGTGAATGTTCCACACGTTACGAGACAAAAAGAGTGCGTGAATTTCGCGGTTATAAAAATATCGCATGGTATAAAGGCAGGAAGATTGTCAAATACTCCGACCGTCCACTGAAAAAGATTCCCCTGACGGTGACGATCAGTTACTGAACCAATCTCAGTGCAAGCGCTTCAAGGTCGTGCTGCAACCTGTAGTAGTTGCCGAAATATCGATGGTAAAAGGGATGCGTCAGTTGCATGAAGGTCGCTTCGTCGCGCAGATTGACGCACCAAAGCGGTTGCAGCCCGCGGCTTTGGAGCAGAGAGAGAGCGGTAAGGGTGTCGTTGATGCACCCCAGCCGGTCGTGTGTGACCAGCAGGGGCGTCGCGTCTAACCGGCTGATGAGATCGACCATGAAGTAGTCGGTATGGATCGGGACCATCGGTCCGCCCGCGCCCTCTACGATGAGTATGTCGCATGCCTGTTTGAGCAGTGCAAACTTTTCGAAAAGAGGCGAGAGGTCGAACTTTTCACAGGCTGCCGCGACACAGGGAGCGGCCGGCAGGGTAAATTGAAGGGGACAGATGTCGTCGAGTGTGAATCGGCGGAAATCGGGATTGTGTGCGTGACAGAGCGCGAGCAGTGCGGAGGCATCCGAAGGGGTATGTGAAACCCCGGTTTCGATTGGTTTGAAGGCACCGATGCGCCATCCTGCGGCAGCGTAGTACTCCAGAAGTTGAAGCGATGTGTAGGTTTTACCCACGTCCGTATTGGTTGCTGTGACGAAAATAGTATGCATAACAATTATATTACCAAATTACCAGTTAAGAGGCTGTTTATTGCGCTATTTATATATCATTAACCAAAGTAAGGGTGAAAAATAGTATAATAATAGTGGACTTGTTTAGCGAAAAAGGAAAAAAGTGGCACAAAAAACGGACAATGAAGTTGCATTTGAGTCATTGGAAGAGACTTCCGAAGTCAAGAGATATAAAGTTGTTCTGCTGAATGACGATTTTACCAGCATGGATTTTGTTGTGGAGATCTTGATGGAACTGTTCGGACACCCTTTGGACCGTGCGATAAATATCATGCTGAACATACACAGAGAAGGTCGGGGGATTTGCGGTGTTTTCACCTATGAGATAGCCGAAACGAAAATCGCCCAGGTACGCCAAAGAGCCTTAGAAAATGAATATCCATTGAAAGCGATCATGGAGGAAGAGTAGTAGAATGTTAAATAAAGAGTTAAATTCAGTTTTAAACGAAGCGTTGGAGTTTGCGAAGAAGAGCCGTCATGAGTATGTGACGATAGAGCATGTATTCTTCTCCCTGCTGACCAACGATCAGGCGATCAAGATTTTACAGAAGTGCGGAGCGGATACCGCTTTTTTACTGGAACGTATCAAAACACATCTGGATTCGGTATTTAAACCGCTTGCGGAAGAGAACTATCATGATCCCTTTGAAACTGTTGCACTGGCACGCGTCATCGATTCGATGATCACGCATATCAAGGGTGCGGACAAGAAACAGGCGAGTGTGGGAGACCTGCTCGCGGCACTCTTCGAAGAGGAGCGCAGTTACAGCGTCTACCTGCTCAAGCAGCAGGGTGTCAGCAAGCTGGCGATCCTCGAAGCGATCACGGAAGAGAAGCATGAAGCCGAAGAGGTGACATCCAACACACCCAAAGAGGATGGCGATCTTGCCAACTATACGATCAATCTGAACGAGCTTGCGAGAAACGGCAAGATCGATCCGGTGATCGGACGTGAAGAGGAACTCAACCGTGTCATGCAGGTGCTTTGCCGCCGCAAGAAGAACAACCCGCTGCTGGTGGGTGAACCGGGTGTCGGTAAAACGGCGATCATAGAAGGGCTGGCGCTCAGGATCGTCAACGATGAAACACCGGAGATTTTAAAGAACGCATCGCTCTTCTCTCTCGATATCGGTGCGCTCCTCTCGGGTACAAAATATCGCGGTGATTTCGAGAAGCGCCTCAAGGGTGTTCTGAGTGAACTCGAAGAGATAGACAATGCCATTCTCTTTATCGACGAGATCCATACGATCGTAGGCGCCGGTTCCACCAGCGGCGGATCGATGGACCTCTCCAATCTGCTCAAGCCGGCACTTGCCAGCGGCGGTATCAAATGTATCGGTGCGACGACATACGGGGAGTTCAGAAACTTCTTCGACAAAGACAAAGCACTGAGCCGCCGTTTTGCCAAAGTGGATGTAGAGGAGCCGAGTATTGACGATACCTATCAGATCATCCTGGGGTTGCGTGACAAATATGAGGAGCATCACAGTGTCAGTTACAGCGACGAAGCGCTGCGTACATCGGTCGAACTTGCCAAAAAGTATATCAACGACCGTTTTCTGCCAGACTCGGCGATCGATCTGATCGATGAAGTGGCTGCATCTTTTCATATCGAGAATGATAAAAAGAGAGATGTGACTGTGGAAGATATCGAACATGTGGTGGCAAAAATCGCGCATATCCCAAGCCGTCAGGTCAGTTCCGACGATCGTTCCGTGCTCAAAAACCTCGAATCGGATCTGAAAAAAGTGGTTTACGGTCAGGACAAGGCGATTCAGGAGGTGGCCAAAGCGGTGAAGCGTGCCCGGGCCGGACTCGGCAGACCGCATGCGCCAATCGGCTCCTTTCTCTTTGCAGGGCCTACGGGTGTGGGTAAAACCGAAGTGGCGAAGATGTTGGCGGAGACGCTGGGCGTACACTTCGAACGTTTTGACATGAGTGAGTATATGGAAAAACACAATGTCGCCAGACTCATCGGTGCACCCCCGGGATATGTCGGTTATGAAGAGGGTGGACAGTTGACCGAAGCGATTCGCAAACACCCTTACACCGTGCTTCTGCTCGATGAAGTCGAAAAGGCGCATCCGGATGTCATGAACATACTGCTGCAGGTGATGGACAGTGCGACTTTGACCGACAACGACGGTGTCAAGACAGATTTCAGAAATGTGATCATCATTATGACCAGCAATCTGGGGGTCAAGGCGGCGCCACAGGTCGGCTTCCACAAAGAGGAGACACACAAGGCGGAGTCTGCCATCGGTGACTTCTTCGCACCCGAGTTCAGAAACCGTCTCGATGCGGTGGTGCACTTCAAACCGCTCAGTGAAGAGGTGATGATCCACATCGTCGAGAAGTTCCTCGGTGAACTCGAAGCACAGCTTGCTGAGAAAGAGATCAAAATCGAAGCGACTCTCGAAGCGAAAAAATATTTCGCCGAAAAAGGGTTCGATCCTGCTCTCGGTGCACGTGTGATGGGGCGCGTCATCCAGGATGAGGTCAAGACACCGCTGACAGATGAGGTTCTCTTCGGCGCACTACAGGAAGGGGGCATCGTCCACCTCTCCATGAAA
>JANTHT010000024.1 GCA_024762235.1 Sulfurospirillum sp. | reverse complement strand
GCCTTTGACGGTGCACAGATCTCGCTCTTCCCCTATGCCGATGCCGTGCATCTCGTGCATGGGCCGCAGACTTGTCTGGGCGCTTCCTGGGAGACGCGTGAGACACTGAGCTCCTACAAAGGGCGCAATCACACCTATATGGGTTTTACGACAGGCATCACGACCAACGATGTCATCTTCGGCGGCGACAAGCGGCTCGAAGATTCGATCGACTATGTCGCGAATGAGTATGCGCCCGAAGCGATCTTTGTCTACTCTACCTGTGTCACCGCGCTGGTGGGAGACGATATCGACATGACATGCAAGAACGGGAGTGAACGACACGGTATCCCGGTGATACCGGTCCATGCCCCCGGATTTGTCGGCGGCAAAAATCTGGGTTCGAGGCTCGCCGGAGAGGCGGTTCTGGAAAACCTGATCGGTACGAAAGAGCCTGAGTTCACCACGCCGTACGATATCAACCTGATCGGCGACTACAATGTTACCGGAGATATGTGGCAGTACATTCCCGTACTGGAAAAGATCGGTATCCGGGTGCTCAGTTCTCTCAGCGGTGACGGCAGGGTCAGCTCCATACGCTATGCCCACCGGGCGAAACTCAACGTCATCGTCTGCGCGAAGTCACTGATTACCCTCTGTCGCAAGATGCAGGAAAACTATGATATTCCCTGGATATCTGTCTCCTTTTACGGCAAGAGAGATACTTCGTTTGCGATCAGAGAGATCGTCAAAGCGCTTGGTGATCCCGACTTGATGGCACGCGCCGAAGAGGTGATCGCGGAAGAGGAAGCGAAGCTTGAGGAGAAACTGCTGCCCTACAGAGAACGCTTCAGAGGAAAAAAAGCGGTGCTCAATACGGGCGGTAACAAAGCGTGGTCCATCGCTTCCGGACTTCAGGATCTGGGTATCGAGGTGGTGGCTACCTCGATCCGTAAATCGACGGCGGACGATATCGAAAAAGCGCGTGAATATCTGGGACCTGAGGGTGTTTTGATGAAGACGCCGGCGTCACAGCAGGCCAAAGTGATCGATGAAAAAGGTGTGGACATACTGCTTGCAGGCGGACGCAGTCTCTATACGGCGATCAAAAAGAAGATCTCTTTTATCGATGTCAATCAGGAGAAAAAGACCAGCTACGGCGGATATGAAGGGCTTTTGAATCTGGCGCAGGATCTGCAGTACGCCTTTGACAATCCGGTCTTTGCCAATGTCAGTAAAAAAGCGCCATGGGAAGCGGCATAATGGAAGAGAACTACGCCATAGAGCTGAGCAGACACGAGCATAAACCGCTGCAGGTCAATCCGATCAAACACTCCCAGCCGATGGGTGCGGCGCTGGCGTTTATGGGGATCAGAAACGCGCTGCCGCTGATGCATGCGTCACAGGGATGCGCCTCCTACACCAAAGTCTTCTATACCCGCCACTTCAACGAACCGATTGCGATCTACAACACTTCTGTCAGCGATATCACAGCGGTGCTCGACGGCGGGGACTACTCGATCCTGATGGCGATAGAGAATATCACCAAAAAGAACAAAAACATGAAACCGGAGCTGATCGGATTGCACACCACCGGTCTGACCGAGACAAAAGGGGACGATGTCAGAGGCGTGGGAATGCACATAGAGATTCCCTACTGCTTCGTCAACACACCCGATTTTGAAGGGGGAATGGAGAGCGGCTGGGCGCTTACCGTCAAAGCGTTGATCGAGCAGCACACAGAACCCACATCGCAGATCAAGCCCTCCAAACTTCTGCTGCTGCCGCATGTGAGCATGCAACCCATCGAGATTGAAAAGATCAAAGAGCTCTGTACGGGGTTTGGTTTTGAAACCTATGCGCTTCCAGATCTTTCGACATCTCTGGACGGCTATCTGAGCGAAGGACAGGGTAAACTCGGTACCGGTGCCATCAGCATAGAAGATATCAGAGCACTTGGAGATGCCGTGGCTGTGGTTACGATCGGCAGGTCGATGGAGAACGCGGCGAAAGCGCTGCTGGAGAAAAACAGCGAGATAACGCATATCCACTTCGATCATCTGATGGGTCTGGAAGCCAACGACAATTTTGTCGCAGCCCTGATGCAGATACGACAAATCGATCCGCCGCCGCTGGTCAAGCGCTGGCGGGGAAGATTGCAGGATGCGATGCTTGACGCCCACTTTCTGATCGGTTCATCACACTTTGTCGTGACCGGCGAACCTGACATGTGCGTCGGCATCTGTGAACTGCTGCAGAGTGCCGGAGGTACGATAGACGCGGTCGTTGCGACCACCTACTCGAAAGTACTCGAGCGGATCGAGGCGGGTGCGGTTTTTGTCGGTGACCTCGAAGATGCCAAATCCTACTTCACGAAAACCGATCTGGTGATCAGTAACTTTCATGCAGAACGATTATTGCATATGGATGAAAAGAGCCATGCGGGACTGATGCTCAGAGGCTTCCCGAACTACGAAGAGCTCGGCAACCAGCTCAAGAACGATCAGCTATACGAGGGAAGTACCTATTTTCTTTTTGAAGCGGCAAATAAATTAAGGGAGATCAAACATCATGGGTGAAACAACGAAAATCAGTGTAGAGACGACAAAAACGCTGCCTAACAGCCTGAAGGTAGCCTTTGCGACGAAAGATATGGAACATGTCAATGCGCACTTCGGCGGTGCGAAGGAGTTTGTCGTCTATGAAGTCTCCAAAGAGGGATTTGAAGTCAATGGTGTCATCAAGACAGATACCTCGAAGCTGGAAGGAGATTCTAAAACGGAATTCAAAGTCGAAGCGCTCCAGGGCATCAATCTGATGTATTGTGAGAGCATCGGCGGTACGGCGGCGGCCAAAGTGATCCGGGCGGGTATCAGTCCGATGAAGATCAAAGAGATCGATTCCATCGAGTTGCTGCTGAAGGACCTGGTCGAGATGATCAACGACAACCCTCCGCCATGGATCAGGCGTATTATGAACATCGAAACGACCGAAGATCCCAGACTTGCGCGCTGGGTGAGCGAATAACAAAAAACAACAGAAGAAACAATCATACAAAGGAGAGAAATGAGCGATCAAACACTGGAAAAAAATGCATTTACGGAGGAGTTGATCCGACAGCTGCGTGCGACGGATCAGTTTGGCAACTGGTCAAAGATGAGCGATGAAGAGTTGCTGACGATGAAATATGTCAAAACGAAAGAGGATCTCAAAAAGATACCGATTATCGCGGATATCGATGAGATGCTGATCGGGGAGATCAAAATGATCTTCAAAGCGATTGCGCTGCAGTTCGAGCGTAAAACAGGTGTTATGTGCAATGTCGTGATGGAGATGAGTCACGAAGGGTTCGGAAGGTGTATCGTCATCGCCGACAAGATCGTGCTGGTGGACAAATATTTCAAAGATGCGCACCGGTTTGGCTACAGAACGCTTGACAAACTCTACGAAGATGGTCAGAAGCATCTTGACAAAGCTTTTGCGATCTACGAACAGTATAAGCCGTGCAAGGGTTGAGAGATGGCGAGTGTCGGTATATTTGTAGGCAGCAGCAGCGGAGTCACACAAACTGTGGCCGAACAGCTCGAAGAGCTTTTCGAGGATGCGGAATTGATCAACATGGAAGAGGATTACGACGATCTCGACCAGTTTGACGAGTTCGATATTCTGTTGATCGGCTCCTCCACCTGGGGACAGGGCGATCCGCAGCGTGACTGGGTCGACCCGCTCTATGAGATGGAGAACGAAGAGCCCGATCTCAGTGGTAAGAAAGTCGCTTTCTTCGGTGCCGGAGATCAGGATACACACGGTGAGGAGTTTGTCTCCGCGCTGGGGAAAATGAAAGAGATCTTCAGCAAGCTGGGTGCCGATACTGAGTATGGCGCGTGGCCGACCGAAGGCTACAACTACAAATTTTCCGCTGCGGAAAACGACGGAAAATTATGCGGTCTGGCGATCGATGACGTCAATCAGTCCGATCTGACGGAAGAGAGAGTAAGTGCCTGGGCGCAGCAGGTCAAAAACGAGATGGGAATTGCATAACATTTTTGTACGGTTTTGTAATATAAACCATAAGTAATTACTATTTATTAAGAATAATAAATGCACTTTGTATGAAAGGATTTATCATGGGTACATTGACAGAATTTAAAGAGTTGACAGACACAGAAGAGTATCTCGATTTTTTTGATATCGAATATGACCAGCGTCTGGTTTTTGTCAAAAGGTTTCATATCATGAAGAAGTTCGGTGAAATGCTCGAGAAAGCCAAAGAGCATGATTTCGGCAGCGAAGAGAAAGAGCTGGAATATTACAAGTTTGCACTTTTGAGTGTCTATAAAAATTTCGAAAACGGATATGCCCCCTCTGCGGCGGAGATCTGGGATACGTTCGACAAGCCGAGCGCATGCAGTACATGTTCGACATCGACATCATGTGATGATATAGAGGAGGTGAGCAATGGAGTACACGCCTGCACAAGCCAACCTGGTCTCAGCTTCAACTAAAGATGAAATTCTTCCTGTCTTTCGTATAGGGCAGCGTGTCAGGATCACGAGACCGATTCGAAACGACGGTTCGAACCCTTTTCATTCACCGGATGCGATTTTGGTAGAGCCGGGGGCAGAGGGGTATGTTACCCATATCGGCGACTGGCTTCAGGTCATACGCATCTATGAAGTACACTTTATCGAAGAGGGATCGACATACGGTTGTCGTGAATCTGAACTGATGGCTGTAGAAGATTTCGATGGCTATGACGAAGTCGAAGATGAGCTCAAGTGGCTCAGGGAACATCGCGCCAAAAGAGCTGCCGAAAAAGCTAAAGCGGCCGCTGAACAATCCCAGGACAAAGGAAGCGATGACTGAGTTTTGGTATTGGCAAGGGTATCTGCAGCATGACTGCAGATGTCACACTATTATTTAAAGGAGACAGAATGGTAAATATTATCTTCTGCGGTTTTGGCGAAGATATGGACAAGCTTGTAGCAGCAAAAGAGGGTGATCTGCTTTTGCGTGTTGCCGAAAGTAATGGAGTCACGATTCCTACCGATTGTAAAGATGGTATGTGCGGAAGTTGCGCAGTAAAAATCACAGAGCTTTATGAAGAGCCGGATATCGCAGTTCATGAAAGCAAAGTGGATCCTGATGAGTGGGATGAAAAGAAATATACCACTTATATGGAAGACAAAGAGCTCGATACACTTGTTGAGATGGGTGCCATCTCAAAAAAAGAAGCCGAGTCAGCACAACAGTATTGTCAGCAAACGCCGGTGAGACTTGCATGTCAGTGCATCATCAAAGGTCCGATGCTCGTTAAACCATTTGAATAACAAGGAGGAAATATGACAACAAGAGTTGAAATTGTAAACGATTTTCTGGCGATTAACGTCAAACCGGGTAAAACGATTCAGGATATCGTGGAAGCATCCGGTTCTGCACTGCCGTTTGGATGCCGTGACGGTGAGTGTGGAACATGTGTGGTTCAGATCGAAACAGGGATGGAGTTCCTGAATGAGATGAACGATAAAGAGAAAGCTGTGATGAAAATGCTCGGTGAGACAAGCCCGAAAGCGCGTCTTGCGTGTCAGATGAAGATTGCCGAACCAAACGGTCTCGTGCGTATCAAGTACTGATGCTTTTTCCTCTCCGCAAAAACCGGAGAGGAGAAGTTTTTATCACATAAATCAGCAAATTTATGTGATAAAAACTTCTAAAATAACATTTTTGTAGATACTGGAATATAAGTTGCATTATACTTCATAAAATGCATCGCACAAAGCTTGTGTCATAATGACTGCGATGCATGGGCTATATCATACACTACAGGATATCTATGGCAATAGGGCAAAAATTCAATCTGAAACAGAAGCAGATACCGCGTCTCTCCATGCAGACCTGGTTGCCGCTGTTGCAGTGTTCACTATCTGATCTGCATAGCCATATTCAAAACATAGCGCATGAAAATCCCTGTCTTGAAGTCAAATCGGGATTTGAGATGGCAGAAGGATCGAACAGCTCTGCACACCGTGCTTTCCTCTCTTATCAAAATCAGGTCTCCAACGCATCGAGCGATGAGATCGAGTGGATGAGTATCTCGACACAATCGCTCTTCGAGAAGCTCGATGAACAGATTGTTGCGCCCCTTTTTCCTACGCCTATATCACAAAAAATCGCCAAACAGATCATCATGTATATCAATGATGAGGGCTATTTCGAAGGTGATATCGAAGAGGTCGCGCAAGAGTGTGAAGTTTCGGTAGCACGTGCGGAGTCCGTCAGACAGCGTTTTGCCTATCTGCAGCCATACGGTGTCGGCGCGAAGGATTATAAAGAGTCTTTTCTTTTTCAATTGACCGATCTGGATATCGATGACGATCTGAGCCTGTTACTGAGTGCGATGATCATTCAGTTTGAGTCATTGGAAAAATTTCTGAAGCATCCCAGACTTGGAGAGGCGAAAGAGATACTGCGGAGTTTCAAAAATCCGCCGGCGATCGACTATATGCCGCCGGCACCGCCGGTACTGCCCGATCTCTATGTCTTTTTTGAAAACAATGAACTGACAATACGCATGAACAACGCATTCTATCCCGATCTGAAAGTGACACAGGTGGACAAATATGACAACTTCTCAAAGCAGAAATTCAAAGAAGCGAGAGAGTTGGTCAAACTGCTTGACCTGCGCAAGAGTACGCTCTACAATGTCACACTTGTATTACTGGAGAAGCAGTATCAGTTTTTTATGGGTGGCGCTTTGAAACCGCTCAAACTTCAGGATGTCGCGCAGGAGCTCGGTTTCAACGAGTCGACAATCTCACGTGCGATCAGCGGAAAATATCTGGAGACAGAGCAGGGAATCTTTGCTTTTAAAGATTTCTTTTCCAATGCGATCGGTAATGTATCGACATCGGAGATCAAAAGTTTTATGCAGCGTCTCATTCAAACAGAGGATCGCACCAAACCCTACAGTGATAAAATACTGCATGAAAGGATAGAAGAGCATTTCGGCGTCAAGATGGTCAGACGCTCTATCGCCAAATATCGTCAGGAGCTTGACATCCCCTCCTTCAAGGAGAGGAAATTTCTCTATGCGCTGGAAATGCTTTAACTTGCCGGTGTATCTTCGGCTGTGAAACACTCCTGCAGTAACTCTTCCATCAATGCCGGCTCTTTTTGGACGGCAGTGTGTGTCAACGCTTCTGTGTCTCTTTCGCCGGTTCTGATGCGCTCAACCTCCAGTACGGGTGTGACCCATATTTTTCCCGATCCTTTTGTCAGGTTGCGTGCGTTGGTACGAATCGCCTCTTTGGCGAGATCTTTATAGTATCTGTCCGAGACGACGATCTCGAGCCTGATGTGCTCTTCGGTAGATTCGTATGATTCGATAAAACGCCCTTTCCCTTTGACTTTACTCAGTGTGACACCCTCTATACCCGCAGTTTTGAGATCTTCCAGTATATCTCTGACACACTCGGTGCTGATGATCGCAGTAACTAAAAACATATGGACTCCTTTATGTATAAGATAAATTGAACCCTCTGAACAATCAACATGTGCTCTGACTATCTGAGTCTGCCGGAACAGGTCCTTGCGCAGTCGATTATTGAGAGGGTTCGTGACTCAGACTGCATATCCTGTTCCAGTGAATGAGACGTGTAGTGAAAACGACATTTTTGTTCAGAGATGAAGCAAAATGTATCGATTGGAAATGATCGACGCTGCATGTTAAGCAAGCCGACGAATAAAATAGGCCGTTTTTACGAGGTATATGGTGCAAACCGTCTGCATCTGCAAAAAATGAGCGGCTCTGGAACAGCATTTGCAATCTGTAGGGCAACATTACAAAAAAGGATTTGACAATGGCAAGAAACGATCTGATCGGCGGCGCACTGTGGGAGGAGTACTCCCAGGAGGTTCAGAGGAGGATGGACAACCCTTCTCATATGGGTGAAATCACAGAAGAAGAAGCGGGTGAAAACAGGCTGGTCATCGCAGATTTCGGTGCGGAGAGTTGCGGCGATGCAGTGCGGCTCTACTGGCTGGTTGATCCCGAAACGGATAAGATCATCAATAGCAGATTCAAAAGTTTCGGATGCGGAACAGCGATAGCCAGTTCCGATATGATGGCGGAGCTCTGCATGGGTAAAACGGTCGACGAAGCGGTCAAGATTACCAATATCGACGTCGAAAAAGCGCTCAGGGACACGCCGGATATCCCCGCGGTACCCGGACAGAAGATGCACTGTTCGGTCATGGCGTACGATGTCATCAAGAAAGCGGCCTCACTCTACAAAGGTGTCGATATGGAGAGCTTCGAAGATGAGTTTATCGTCTGCGAATGCGCCAGAATCACACAGGACACCATCATGGAAGTGATCCGACTCAATAAACTGACGACAGTGGAAGAGATCACCGACTATACAAAAGCGGGTGCGTTTTGTAAGTCCTGTGTCAAGCCCGGCGGACACGAGGCCAAAGATGTCTATCTGGTCGATCTTCTCAATCAGGTACTCGAAGAGAGGCAAGCGGAAGAGAAATCGCGCAAGATCATCGAAGCCAAGGGAGACGGCAGTTTCGAATCGATGGGACTGGTACAGAAGATCAAGTCGGTAGAATCGATCCTCGAAGAGTATATCCGCCCTATGCTCAAGGCTGACGGCGGTGATGTCGAACTGGTCGATATCAAAGAGGCGGAGGGAAGGTATGAAGTGCTGATCAAGTACATGGGTGAGTGTATGAGCTGCTCGATGAATACGACGACCACGCTTGCAGGTATCGAAGATATGCTCAATTTCAAACTTAAAGCTCCGATCAAGGTTATTGTGACTTGATGGAGTATGCGACGAAAGAGGGAACGTTTGAATATCTCAAACGGTTCCCGAAATATAACAGAGATTTTTATCGTTTCAACGGCGAGTTCTTTATCTCGTCGCTGGGTCTGGGATCTTTTCGTAAAGAGCCCTACAAAGAAGAGAACTACCTCGGTAATGTGCACTATACCGAATCTGTCAAAACCGCACTCCTTAACGGCATCAATTTCATAGACACCGCGATCAATTACCGCTATCAGGAGAGTGAGAAAGAGATCGGAAAAGCGTTGTCGGAACTGATGGCGTCAGGGCAAATCAAAAGAGAGAACTTCGTCATCGCTTCCAAGGCGGGATTTATACCGCTCGAGTTTCCTTTCCCGGAGGATCCTTATGGCTGGATCGATGCACATATCGTGGAAAAGGGGCTGGCGGACAAAGAGGATATCGTGATAGATCAGCACTGCATGCGTCCCGAATTTTTGCGCTGGAGTGTCGAGCAGTCCCTGCAAAACCTCGGGATCGGTACACTCGATATGCTTTTTCTCCACAACCCGGAAACGCAGCTGGGGTATGTTGCGCGGGAAGTGGTGATGGCACGTATCAAAGAGGCTTTCAAACTCTTTGAAACACTGGTTGAAGAGGGCTTGATCCGTCACTACGGTATCGCTGCCTGGAACGCCTTTCTCTACGAAGAGGGGCATGCCGAATATATCAGCCTCAAAGAGATTGTCGATCTTGCGATCGAGGCAGGCGGGCCTTCACACCATCTGAAGTATATACAGTCTCCGTTCAATCTCGCCAAACCGCACATGTACAACTACCGCAACCAACCGGGTCCGGACGGCAGGTACTATACACTGCTTCAGGCAGCACACGGGTACGGCTTGCAGGTCATCGCCTCCTCTGCACTGCTTCAGATGAATCTATTCAAGGGTAAATTTGACGAAACGCTGCGTGATAAACTGGGTACGGAACTGTTGAGCGATATCGGTACAGCCCTGCAGTTTTCCAGATCTTCAGGTGTGCTCACTGCGCTCTTTGGCAGTATCGATCCGCAGCATGTAGAGGATAACCTGATGCTCTCCTATCTGCCTTCCGCTACACACGAGAGTATCCGGTCTCTCTTCGGGAAAAACGATGCTTTATGATGTGATTGTCGTAGGGAGCGGCATCGCCGGTCTGCATGCCGCGCTGCACGCCAGAAAAAAGGGAGCCAGAGTCGCTGTACTGACCAAAAGCAATCCGTTGCGTTCAAACTCGGCTGTGGCGTCCGGCGGGATAAACGCTGTGATCAATCTGAGCGGCTATGACTCTTATGAGCGCCATGCAACCGATACGATCGCAGGATCCGACGGTATCGTCAACAGGCAAAATATCATCAAAATGTGTCAGGAGGCACCGGCGATCATAGAGGAACTGCAGCAGATGGGCGTGGCCTTTGATACCAATGAGGACAATACCATCGCTCAGCGCCCTTTCGGGGGTGCGAGTGCCGTACGTACATGCTACATCGCAGACCGGACCGGATCCGCGATCGTGATGCGGCTGCTGCAGGAGTGTCGCAAAGAGGGAATCATATTTCTGACCAACCACCAGATGCTGAACATCGTTACCTATAAGGGCGGGTTGTCCGGTATCACGGTGCTGCGCCGCAGTGACTCGCATGTCACGGCGTTGGGATGCAAGTCGCTGGTACTCGCCGGCGGCGGGTTTGCGGGTATCTTCAGGGGCCATACCACCAACCCTCAGGAGAGTTCGGGCGATACTATCGCCGCGGCATTCAGGGCGGGTGTCAGGCTCTCGAACATGGAGTTTGTACAGTTTCACCCGACTGCACTCAAAACCAACGGATCGCTCATTTCGGAAGCTTCGAGGGGTGAAGGGGCCTATCTTGTAGATGAGAGCGGGGAGCGCTTTACCGATGAGCTGCAAACCAGAGACAAACTGACACGCGCGATACTGCAACATATCCAAAAAGGGCACAGGGTCTATCTCGATTTCAGGCATCTGGATCCGGAACTGATCGACACGAAACTCCCCTCGACCTGTAAGATCGCACTGACAGGCGCAGGTGTCGACATCAAAAAAGAGTTGCTCGAGATCACACCCGCTGCACACTACACCATAGGGGGAATCTGGACCAGAAGCGATACTTCCACCACGCTGCCGGGTCTCTTTGCCTGCGGGGAGTGTGCTGTGACAGGAGTGCATGGCGCCAACAGACTGGGTGGAAACTCCCTGCTCGAGGGTGCCTATTTCGGCCGTATCGCCGGAAGTGAAGCGGCCCTGTATGCCGTGGATCGTGATTACAATCCTGTCGATTTCATGGATGTGGAGAGAGATATGCAGTTGGTCAACGGTATACTTGAGGGTGAAAATCGTTACAATATCAATGCGATGCGGAGCAATCTGGGTGAAGCGCTCTTTAAAAACGCGGGGGCGTTTCGTTCTGAAGCGTCGCTGCTGGAAGCGGATGACTACATTCGCTATCTCAGAGGTGTCAAGCATGGGCTCTGTTGTGTCAACAAAGAGCGCGAGAACAATGTAGAACTCTCTTCGATACTGGAATTTTACAATGCCCTGCAGATAGCGGAAGCGATGGTGGTGAGTGCGAAACAGCGGAAGGAGAGCAGGGGTGTGCACTATCGCAGTGACTACCCCAGGCGTGATGATACATACTACAACGCCGCTTCCTATATCGTCAAAATGGGCAGCGTCTACATGAAGTTGTCGTTTGAAAATGCTGCGAAGATTGATCTGGGATACAGAATCAGGAAGTTTTTTATTTTAATCAAAGAAAGGAGTCGTTATGGCAAAAGTTATGCTGCGTGAAAATGCTGAAGGGGAAATACTCTTCTATGTTGCGAAAAAAGATATGGAAGAGATCATCGAATCTCTCGAGTTCGATACAGAGGAGAAATGGGGCGGCAATGTCAATCTCACCAACGGCGATGTCTGGTTTATCAAGCCCGGACCCAAATCGCTTCCGTCGGAAGTCAATGCAAAGATTATCAGCAGGGGTTGATGTGAGACATGGCGCCTTGCAAAGGTGCCATAATATGACCGGGGAGCGTTATCCCCGGAGAAGATTTAAAGCCCGTAGTAGAGTGATGCTGCAGGCTGATAGTAGATGAGTCCCGATCCGATATAGCTGTGATATGTCGCCATATCGATGGAAGATTCTGATGTTGTCTCATCTGTAAAAAAATAGATACGCATGTGATCTCCTTTCTCTCTAAGATACTTATAGGTATGCAAATACTGTTCTAGTAATATTGTAGTATAATTTGATGGAGATTAAACGGCAGCTGTCTGACAGAGTGCTACAGCTCTATGCCGTACTTCTTGATCTTGTAGCCGATCTGTCTTGCAGTCATGCCCAGCTGTTTGGCCGCTTTCGTCTGAATACCCCTGTTTTCAATCAGTGCCTGGATGATCGCTTCTCTCTCCATATCCTGCAGATGGCCTCTGGTCACTGTGACATCTTCCGCAGAGGCGGGAGTTTCCTGCGGCGCGGGCTGCTCCTGACCTTCTCTTTGTGGAGAAGGCGGTGCAGGTGTCTGCGTATCCGTATAGGTCTGATGCATCTTCTGGTAGTTGAAGGGGAGGACGTGGTTGAGCATCTCGGGCTGCAGTTCTCCCTCCGGACAGATCAGTACAACACGCTCCATCATGTTTTGCAGTTCGCGGATATTGCCCGGCCACGGGTACTCCAGCAGCAACTCCATCGCCGCTTTGGAAAAGTGCATGTTTTTGTGGTGTTCACGCATATACTTTTTCAGATAGTGCTCTATCAGAAGCTGGACATCTTCGTAGCGCTCCCGAAGCGGCGGCAGATTGATCGGTATGACATTGAGCCGGTAGAAGAGATCCTCTCTGAACTCACCTTTCCTGACCATCTCTTCGAGGTTTCTGTTGGTCGCGGCAACCAGCCTTGCATTGGTCTTGATGGTTTTGGAGCCGCCGACCCGCTCAAACTCCTGCTCCTGCAGGACACGCAGCAGTTTTACCTGCATGGCGGGGGAGATGTCACCGATCTCATCGAGAAAAAGGGTGCCGCCGTCGGCGAGCTCGAAACGCCCCTTGCGCATCTCTCTGGCGTCGGTGAAGGCCCCTTTTTCATGACCGAAGAGTTCCGATTCCAGCAGCGTTTCACTTACCGCCGCACAGTTGAGCTTGATGAAGGGACCGTTTTTACGCGGGCTCAGGTTGTGCACCGCAGAGGCGATCAACTCTTTACCCGTTCCCGTCTCGCCCCGCACCAGGATCGTCGCATCGGAGGGTGCGACAGTCTCGATGATACTGAATACCTGCTGCATGCTCCTGCTCTTGCCGATGATATTTTCAAATCTGTACTCGCTGAGCATCTCGTCACGATAGTAACTTTTCAACTCCATGATATTTTCCTTTTCACGGTTGAAACGCTGACGAATGCTGATTGAACCGATCGAAAGCGATCCCAGTATCGTCAGCATACGGACGATTTCATTGAAGTCCAGCAGGGCATTTTTGCCGAGATTTGCCGAGATGACGCCCATCACACCTTCCTGCTGTATGATCGGTACCGCGACATAGGAGAAGAGAGAGGTATTGCGCGCACCCATTTTATTGAGATAGTTGATATTGTTATGGATATTTTCGATAACGATCGGTTCACCGCTTTTGGCCGCCAGACCGGTCGCCCCTTCACCGAGTCTGTAGACAGCGATCTTCTTTTGCTGCGGCGTCAGATCGATCGAAGCGTAGAGAGAGAGTTCGGTCTTCTCTTCATTGAGCAGAAAGAGGGCGCAGCGATCCAGGTAGCCTTCATGTTTGAGCATACGCATTCCCATTTCGATGCTTTCGACAATATTGTCGTTGCTGCTCAGCAGAAGTGCGATCTCATAGAGAAGATCGATCTCTTTGTAAGCCAGCAGAGAGGCACAACTTTGGCACTCTTCAGATGTTTCGGGATTGAACATTTCTCTGTTTCTCTTTATGGTGATAAATTTTTATTGTCCATTTTAACATAAATGTGTTAACAAATCTACTATACATTGAATAAAAATTGGTCAATACAGTAGAATAAAAATTGCATAATGGAGTCAAAAAGTGAGGAATTGAGTATGGAAATAACGGTACATGGTACACCGGTAGAGCTTCTGGGTAGAGATCAGAAAGTGGGCAAGGAGGCACCTGCGGCGCGTGTCGACAGACTCGACGGCACCAAAAATGTCATCGGCATGGTCGCACCTACGGCGCAACTGCTCATCGCGATCCCCTCTCTGAAGACCGAAGTCTGTTCGCTGGGAGCGAAAAAATTCAACGATCTGATCAAATCCTTCCCCAAATTGACGACCTATATGATCACGACGGACGATCCGGAGTTTGTCAGTGAATATGCACAGAAGGAGGGAATCGACAGTGCCGAACTGTTGATCGACACCGACAGAAATTTTGCCAAAAAATATGGTTTGCTGATTTCGGAGGGTAAACTGAGAGAGAGACTGGCGCGTGCTGTCTATGTCATAGACCGTGAAGGGGTGATCGCTTACAAAGAGGTGGTACCGGAGATTGTGGATGAAGTGGACTACGACAAGTGTATCGAAGCACTCAAAGAGGCGACAGCGATCAAAAAGGGCGGACATACCCACGAAGAGTGGATGAGCGTATAACCCCGACAGATGAAGAGGCTCTATGACGAGACGCTGCTGACACCTCTTCGTGTCGCCAGAAACAGCAAATATCTCGACTGGGATGCACAGCCCTCCCAGTTCAAAGAGTACCCGGCATTTCTTTTTCGTTACGCTTTTGACGAAGTGGCGGCACTGAAAGTCGCACAACTCTCCCGGTGTGTCACCTTCCTGGGAGAGATCTCCTCCAAACCCTACTACCGTCTCAATCTACCCTCTGCAGGCAATCTGCACCCCACAGAGCTCTATCTGCAGATTCGCGGCATCAGGGGTGTCATCAGCGGGATCTACCATGTCGATGCGAAAAACGGATGCCTGGTTCTGATACAGGAGATCGACAAAGAGGGTCTCGAACCCTACGTCGGATTGCGTCACCGTTTCAAAGGGATGCTTTTTGTGGTTTCGACGGTACCGTTTCGGTCCGAATGGAAGTATGGCAGGCGTGCGTGGCGCTACTGCTATCTGGATGCGGGGCACCAGGCGGGTTCGGTGCTGGCTGCCGCATCGGCAACGGGACAAAATGTGACAATTTTGTCAGGTATCGATACCGAAGGGTTGCATCAGGCGCTTGGGTTTGGCGATGAAGAGTATCCGGTGGTAGCGCTGGGAATCGGTGAGGAGGGCGACCGGGAAGCCGGTCGTCTCGAACATGCGCTGATGCATGTCTGCCCGCTCGACTACAGTGAAGGGACGCGGGATGCCTCTGCCTATCTTCTTGCGCCGAAAATCTCCGACGCAAAAGGGTACAGGCCCGAAAAGATAGAGGAGGAGACGATACTGCGGCGCAGATCGGCACGCCGTTTCAGCGGCGAAGCACTCTCAGAGGAAGGGGCGGATTTTGTAGCGTCACTGTTGCAGGAGGTGCCGGAACCTCTGCATGCATGGCAGATATGGATGCATCATCCCACACTTCCTGATGGCATCTATCGTGACGGGGTCTGTGTCGACCGGGGAGAGTATGCGAAACTGGTGTGTCGCATGCTGGTCGATCAATACTTTATCGCCGAAGCTTCCGCCGTTGTGATTCTGACGACAGATGCGTTTGGTCCGGGCGCGCTGCTGGGTGCGGGAATCTTTGTGCAGAGAGTCTATATGGAAGCGGGGCAAAAAGGTCTTGGTGTGACGGGCATCGGTGCTTACTACGACCTGAAGCTGCAGCAGTTTCTGGGAACGGATGAGGCGATCCTCTATGTCGCGGCGATCGGAGCAGTATGAGTCCGGAAGCAGTTGAAGCACTAAAGATTCTCAACATCTACCGGATGATGCAGCAGGATGGCACACTCTATCTCGACGAGGACGATGCCCGACTCGATACACTCTTTGATGCAGTAGTACACGCTATCTGCGAATGCGGCCCGCTCAAAACGAAACTCCCATACAACGAATTTGTCTTGCCGAGCAGAAAAGTGCTCGAAGGCGATGCCGGATGGGTCGGCCACTTCAAAGAGCGTGACAACCGTCGTTTTTTTCTGAGTGACATCCATGACTATCTCACGCTTCTTTATGGCCGCAATCAGGGCTCTTAGAACATATCTTGCATATATACTTCGAAATATCAGCGAATAATTTTTTTGGGGGGAATAGATGGCATTAGTGCTTTTAAAAGATGATCAGATCAGTGTCAAAGCTTCCGTGGGCACCACCATGCGCAAAGTTGCGCAGGCGACCGGTGCATCGATGGAGTTTGGATGCAGAGTAGGTGATTGTGCGACATGTGTCGCCACTGTGGAAAGAGGTATGGAGTATCTGAGTCCATTGACAGAAAAAGAGCGTAAAGCCATGAGTCTCATTGAAAACGCAGATGAAAAGATGCGTTTGATGTGCCAATGCAGCGTCATCAGCGAGGAGGGCGAGATAGAGATCTCGTATATACACTCATGTTAAAAAGTAGAGATATTATAGAAGTAGCGGACAATGTGCACTTTATCGGGGCTTTTGATCCTATGATCAGAACCTTCGATATCATCATGAAAACGGCAAACGGCAGTTCATACAACAGTTATCTGGTACGCGGCAGCGAAGGAGTCTGTGTGATGGATACCGTCAAAAAAGAGTTTTCGGATCAGTTTTTCAATCGTCTGGAGCGTCTGTGCGACTACGATGAGATCCGATATATCGTACTCCACCATCTGGAGCCGGATCACTCCGGCGCACTGACGGATCTGATGGAGCGCGCCCCTCAGGCCAAACTGATCATCTCCGGCAGGGCGGTCATGATGCTCAAGGCGCTTGTCAAAAGAGACATAGAGTTCGAAGTCGCCAATACCGGCAAGACGATCTCTCTGGGAGACAAGACGATCGAGTTTCTGAGCACTCCGTTTCTGCACTGGCCCGATACCATGAGCAGTTATCTGCACGAAGACAAGATTCTCTTCAGCGGGGATGTCTTTGGAAGCCACTACTATGACGAGCGCCTCTTCGACGATCAGGTCGGTGACTTCAGTTACGCGTTCATGTACTATTATCAGCATATCATGCGCCCATTCAAACAGTTCGTACTGCAGGCGCTCAGACTCTATCGGAAGTTTGATATCGCGCTGATCGCACCGCTGCATGGACCGGTACTGCGCACCGATCCGCAGAAGTACATAGAGAAATACGCCGAGTGGAGTCAGGATGCCAGAGCTTCCAAAAATATCGTGGGTAAAAAACTCTTCTCTGTCTTCTATATGTCGAGCTACGACAACACGCTTGCGATGGCAGAGCGCATCGCCAAGGGTGCGGATGAAGTGGATGGTGTCATCGCCAGCATGTACGATCTGGCTTCCCTGGAGGAGCAGAATATGATCGACCTGCTCGAAGAGTCGGATGCGGTGATCGTGGGGTCGCCTACGATCAACGGCGACGCCGTCAAACCGGCGTGGGACCTGCTGGCATGTATGCCTTATCTGCAGAGTCAGGGCAAGATCGGTGCAGCGTTCGGCTCCTACGGATGGACCGGAGAAGCACCAGACATGCTGCATGACCGCATGCAGTGGCTCAAATTCAGACTGCCTGTATCACCGATGAAGATCAAACTGATTCCGACGGAAGAGGAGTTGATCGAATGTGAAAACTTCGGTCGTGAAATCGCGGAAGTGGCGATGGGTAAAATGGTGGAGATGGAGATATGACAACAGAATATCAAACGATGTACGATGAGGTACTGGCACTGCTTTCCCGCCACGCGGCGGATTCCCATGCGCGTTCAAAGATCGCACCGCTGGTCGCGGAAAAGTCACTGGAGATGAACCACCTCTATCAGGATCTGGGATTGCAAAACCGTATCGAGATGGGAAAGTTCATGAAGCAGCACTTTCCGACACTGGCCGCCATGAAACCCAAAGAGAAGCTTTGGAAAAAGTATCTCTACGATTCGATAGGCAAGATCGCGCCCGCATGTGCGACGTGTGACGACCAACTCAACTGCTTTGCCTGTCTGGTGAAGGAGATGAGTGCGTGACGACACCCTCTATCTCTACGACGGAACTCTACAACCATATCGACACATTGATCAAAACCGACATGCCGCTCTTCATCCATGGAAGTCCGGGTATCGGTAAATCCTACATCGTCACCGACGTGGCAAAAAAGCATGGACTCGATCTGGTCGATGTCAGGCTCTCGCAGCTCGATCCGGTGGATCTGAGGGGTGTGCCTTCGATCGTGGAGAATCAGACAGTCTGGATGCCTCCGGTCT
>JANTHT010000023.1 GCA_024762235.1 Sulfurospirillum sp. | reverse complement strand
AGGAGGCGGCCCATGTCGTCGATGTGCTTCAGATTCCCGCATTTTTGTGCCGTCAGACCGATCTGCTCGTAGCCGCTGCCAAAATGGAGTGTGTTGTCAATGTCAAAAAGGGGCAATTCATGAATCCGCTCGATATGGAGTACTCCGCCCTGAAGGTGCTCCAGACACGCGGTGTCGAAGAGGCGACGTACGCAAATAGCAAAGAGGCGGGACTCTGGCTTACAGAGCGCGGAAGCAGCTTCGGATACGGCAATCTCGTCGTCGACATGCGCTCCCTTGTCATCATGCGGCAGTTCGCACCGGTCGTCTTCGATGCGACGCATGCGGTCCAGATGCCGGGTGGTGCAGGCGGCAAGAGCAGCGGCAAGCGCGAATTTGTCGCACCCCTGGCACGTGCGGCGGCGGCCGTCGGTGTGGACGGCTTCTTTTTCGAAACCCACTTCAATCCGGACATCGCACTCAGCGACGGACCCAACATGCTGCCTCTGGACGCACTCGCAAAAACGGTCGGCGACATACAGAAGATCCAAAACGCGCTGGCAGCTTCTTAGCGGCCTCTCTGCCGGCGCTATTTGATCGCCAGAAATCCTTCGAAACTGATATACTTCTGCACCGAGACGATGTCGACAAAACCGGCACGTCTGAGCATGTCGAGATTCCCTTCTGTAGAGAAGGGTTCGAGCACCCCCTTGAGGCTGCGTGATTTGGCGATGATCTCGTCGGGAGCGTAGCCGCGGTCGAGCTTGTAGTCGGTATAGAGCCCTGTCATGATATCCTGAAAACGGGCATCGTTGGCACGCACCTTCTCGAACATGATAAAAGCGCCGCCCCACTCGAGTCGCTCATAGATCGTGTCGATCAGCTGCTGGCGCAGTTTCGGGTGGATGAACTGCACCGTGTAGTAGGCGACGATCAGATCCGACTTTTCGTAGTCGAATGTGGTGATATCGGCTTCGACAAAGGTAGCATTGGGATCGGGGTAGAGGGAGCGGGCTTTGCGAACCATATCCGCTTCTAGTTCGAGCCCGATGAATTTCGCGTCGCGGAAGTGGTGTCGCTCTGCCAGGCGGTGCGTCAGTCTGCCTGTCGAACTTCCCAGTTCGTAGCAGGTCGAATCGTTTTTGACGAAGTAGTCACTGAGGCGGAGGATCAGATCGTGTCCCTCATCGTAGAGGGGGACCGATCTGCGTACATGGGTCTCGAACTGATCGACGACATCGCCGTCGAAACGCCAGTCGGCATTGCCTGCTTTGATACCGTCACCCGAATCTCTCATGAGAGCGCTCCCTTTATATTGTCTAATGCAGTTTAATGGATAATCGTACTGATTCCCATATTGGCACTATGATAGATCACTGTACCATATTTTTTGCTGAAGTATTCCAGCAGAAGTTTCTGGAGTGCCGGTTCAATGGAAGGGGTGAACCATGCGTTGTTGCTGATGGCGATCATATATTTTGGCTTGTCGACGAAGAGTTCGTCGCGTGTCGCTTCGTAACAGATGGCGTTGCGATAGCGCCCGGTGGTGAGGTTCAGGTCGACCGGTTTTTTGGCGGTGTGGTAATCTTCGGCGCCGTTGTAGAAGGTGTCGTTGATCCAGCGGGCGATGAAACGGGGCAGGGGGATCTCCTCTCCGAAGGGGACCAGCACCACTTTGTTGGCGATGAAAACTTTACCGTGATCGAAGTAGTAGGTGCTGTTGAAAGCGCTCTTCCCGTCGCTGTAGAGCGCACCGGCGACGATGACGATCTCCCGGGAGAGTTCGAGCAGTTTTTTACTGAGTTCGAGATCGGTGTTGAGAAAGATCGGAAAGACACTTTCGGGAAGGATGACCATCTCATACCCTTCGTTGATCGCTTCGAGTATCGTCGCGAGATTGTTTTCGATCGTCTCGGGCAGATAAGCTTCCTCCCACTTCACCGCCTGGTTGACGCGCGGATCCGCGAGCATCACTTTCGCTTTGGGCAGGGGCAGGTGTGCGTCGTAGTGCGGATCGACCGCCAGTGCCAGCGGAATCAGTGCAGAGACTCGCCAGTAGCGAGGCAGCGTTGCGAAAAGTACGATTGCCAGCAGAAAGAGGGCAAAGTGGAGTTTGTCAATCCCGAAAAAGGTGTGTATCAGCGAAAGTTCGGGAATAAACCAGTTGAACGAGAGCGGGTGAAAATAGCTGAAGAGCCAGAAGAGGAGTGCGCGGGGCAGGGGGTGCCGGAAAAGGCCGATAACCCAGAAAAAGAGCCCGTAAGCGACACCGACGAAGAGGATCATGGGCGGCATGAGCCATGCAACGTCGTAATAACGGAAAGAGAACGCGATCCAGTAGAACCAGAGGAGTCCGGTGAAGAGACCGGCCCAGAAAAGTACCCGACGTTCTGCTGTCAGAAAAATAGTGAAAGCGGCGATTGCGGTGATCGAGAGGAGGATTCTCACCGGCATATCCACTTCGATATGAAACCATGCAAGATAGATAAAAAGAGAAAAGAGCAGGGCGGCTATCAAACCATAAATAATCACACCTGGCATCATGAGTGCACGCAGCGGTTCTTTACCGAGATGTGGCTTCTCAATTGCGAAAAGAGTATGTAACATATTAAGATCTTCTCCTTCTGAATTTCGAATATTCTAACGAAGCAGACTTAAAGGCGCTGAAAGGGTGTGCTTTACAAAGCGACTTGTTAGTCAAAGAGTGTTAAGATACGCGAAATTTACAGCTTCACAAAATTTCAGTTGAAAAAGGATTTTTATGCAACCACAAGCTCAGGGGAGTTTACTGACATCACTTTTACCGCTGGTCGTACTTTTCGCGATCTTCTATTTTCTGATCATCCGCCCGCAGCAGAAGCAGGCGAAAGCACACAAAGAGATGCTCGCCAACCTCAAAAAAGGGGACAAGATCGTCACGAGCGGCGGTTTGATGGCGGAAGTGCTCAAAGCGGAAGAGGATTATGTCAAAGCGAAGATCAACGACGACACGATAGTCAAAATCGCCAAAGAGTATGTCGCCAAAAAAATAGAATCCTAGACCAAGAGCGCGCAAGATGAATTTCAGACTGATACTCTTTATCGTAGCGATCATATTCGGCGTAGGCTTCTCGATGCCTTCTCTCCTGCAGATGCAGAAGGGTCCCAAAATCAATCTCGGTCTCGATCTGCAGGGCGGTCTGCACATGTTGCTGGGTGTCAAAACTGAGGAGGCGATCAAGTCCAAGATCAAGTCGCTCGCCTCGACGATCAAATTCTATACCGACGATCAGGAGATCATCATCGACGATCTGAAGATCAGTGACGACGCCGTCACTTTCACGCTTCTCGACCCTGATGAGAAGCCGGCGCTTCTGAAGATGCTCGACGGTATCAAAGGGCTCGATGTCAAAGAGGAAAAGCTCCGTTTCACCGTCACACTGACACCGAAAGAGCGCGAAGCAGTCAAAGCCTTCGCGATCCAGCAGGCGGTCGATACAATCCGTAACCGCCTGGACCAGTTCGGTCTGGCGGAACCGACAGTCGCGAAACAGGGCAAGGATAAGATACTTGTCGAACTGCCGGGCATCAAGACGCCCGAAGAGGAGAAACGCGCGCGTGAACTGATCGCCAAAGCGGCACATCTCCAACTCATGGCAGTCGACGAAAAGCGTGCCGACCAGGTCTATAAACTCTCTCCCGACGAAGCGGCGGAGTATGGTGACGTGATTCTGCCCGATGTCAAAAATCCGCAGCAGAAATATCTGCTCAAAGCGGTGCCTGTACTCGACGGCAGCATGCTGACGGATGCGCGTGTCGCGTTCGACCAGTCCAACCAGCCGGTCATCAACTTCACACTCAACAGCGAAGGTGCGAAGATCTTCGGCAACTTCTCCGGAGACAATGTCGGCAAACGTATGGCGGTCGTTCTCGACAACGTCGTCTACTCGGCGCCGGTCATCCGGGAACGCATCGGCGGTGGAAGCGGGCAGATCAGCGGTGGCTTCTCGGTACAGGAGGCGCACGATGTCGCGATCGCTCTGCGAAGCGGCGCCTTGCTCGCACCAGTCGAACTGCTCGAAAAACGCAGCGTGGGCCCTTCACTCGGTGCCGACAGTATCAAAGCGAGTATGATCGCACTGATCAGCGGTTTCGCACTCGTCTTCTTCTTCATGATCTTCTACTACGGATATTCGGGTATCGTCTCCGATATAGCCCTGGTTGCCAACCTCTTTCTCATCATCGCGATCATGGCGATGTTCGGCGCGACACTGACACTCCCGGGTATGGCGGGTATCGTCCTGACAGTCGGTATGGCTGTGGATGCCAACGTCATCATCAACGAACGCGTACGGGAACTGCTTCGCGAGGGAGCCAGTGTCAAGATGGCGATCGAAAAGGGGTACGAAAACGCGATGAGTGCCATCGTCGATGCAAATATCACGACCCTGATAGCGGCAGTGGTACTCTACGCCTACGGAACCGGACCTATCAAAGGTTTTGCGATTACGATCTCCATCGGTATTCTCGCATCGATGCTGACGGCGATCGTCGGTACGCACGGTGTCTACCAGTATCTTATGCCGCGTATTCAGAAAGCGAAAAATCTCAAACAGTGGTTCGGTATCGAAAGAGGAGCAAAATAGATGGAATTTTTCAGAACGACCAGAATTTATGACTTCATGTCCAAAAGCGGGATCTTCATTACGATCTCAGTCGTGGCGATGCTCGCCTCTTATGCACTTCTTTTTACGAAAGGACTCAACTACGGTATCGATTTTGCCGGCGGTACGCTGATACAGGTCAAATACGATGGCCCGGCGCCGATCAAAAAGATCCGTGAAGTGATCAGAAAAGATCCGATCTTCGCCGGTGCAAGTGTAACCGAATTCGGCTCCCCCGACGAAGTGATCATCAAGATCACCTCCTCATCCAAATCGGTCGCGACCGATATCGGTGACAAAGTGCGTTCCCTCCTCAAAGAGACGGGCAAATTTGAAGTACGTCGTGTCGATATGGTCGGACCGAAAGTGGGAAGCGAACTGCGCGAAAAAGGGTTGATGGCCATGTTGATCTCGATCGCGGTGATTTTGATCTATGTCTCGTTCCGATTCGAGTGGCGTTTCGCTGTGGCGTCGATACTGGCTCTTGTCCATGACGTTTCGATCGCGATGGGGATGATCTCTCTTTTTCAGATCGACGTCAACCTCGATATCCTCGCCGCGATCCTGACCATCCTGGGGTACTCGCTCAACGATACGATCATCGTCTTCGATCGCATCCGCGAAGGGATACAGAAGAGCAAGATCTACGATCTCTTCCAGATCATCAACGACTCTGTGACCAAAACACTTTCCCGTACGACGCTCACATCGCTGACGACCTTTTTTGTCGTGTTGACACTCTTCCTCTTCGGCGGAGAGATCATTCACGGATTTAGCTTTACGATGCTTGTCGGGGTCGTTGTAGGTACCTACAGCTCGATCTTCATCGCATCTCCGATGCTCAAATGGCTCGGTTTCAGTGTCGAATCCTATAAAAAACGCCTTGCCGAAAAAGAGCGTATGCGTCTGGAAAAAGAGAAGCTTAGAAAAGAGTTTGAGGGAGGCGTCGTCTAGTTATGGATTGGGGAAAAGTTGTCTTTATCTTTTTTGCGCTGACGAGCCTGACGACCACAGCGGGATACCTTTATGACCACAATGCGATCGCACTTTTCATCGCGATGAGTATCAATCTCGTTTCGACACTGCTCAAAATCGGTGTCAAGAATATCCTCTCGGCGGAGCTCTTCGCCTCATCGCTGGTCGCGGATCTGCATCTGATCCCCGCTTTTTTATATGAGGTCCTCGCCAAAAACAGCGAAGCTGCGGTCGCGATGGCTATCGGCGGCGTAATCGCAAATCTCTTTTCGATGGCGTTGACGCTGATCGAAGCTTCCAAAACGCGGGATGAGTTTTAAACGGAAGACCCGCTAATTATCACCACTATTTCTCACAGGAGTTACCCTTTTATGCAGCAAGAACCATCAAAATATGAACCCTTGAAAATTGAAAAGAAGTGGCAGACGCGATGGGAGGAAGCCAGGGCTTTCGAACCTTCCGATGACAAGTCGCTTCCCAAAAAATATATCCTCAGTATGTTTCCTTACCCCAGCGGTCGGATTCACATGGGACATGTACGTAACTATACCATCTCGGACGCGATCGCAAGACACTACCGTCAGATGGGGTACAATGTACTGCATCCGATGGGATGGGACAGCTTCGGCATGCCTGCGGAGAATGCCGCGATCAAACATGGTCTCCACCCCAAAAAGTGGACGTATGAAAATATCGACTACATGCGTCAGGAGCTGGCCTCTCTCGGACTCTCGTTCTCCCGCAAACGCGAATTTGCCACTTCCGATCCGCTCTATACCAAGTTCGAGCAGGAGTTTATCATCCGTATGTTCGAAGAGGGACTGCTCTATGAGAAGAAGCAGCGCGTCAACTGGTGTGAAACGTGCCATACGGTACTCGCCAACGAGCAGGTGATCGACGGCCGTTGCTGGCGCTGTGACAATGAGATCGCACTCCGGGAGATGCCCGGCTACTATATCCGCATTACAGCCTATGCGCAGGAGTTGCTCGACGACCTCAAAAAACTGGAAGATGGGTGGCCCAAACAGGTAGTGACGATGCAGGAGAACTGGATCGGACGCAGTGAAGGGCTCTCATTCAGACTCATGCTTGCACAGCAGTCACAGGCAAAACTGGGCAACAGTTTCCAGGGATTTGAAGTCTTCACGACCCGACCCGACACAATCTACGGTGTCAGCTACACCGCACTTGCACCTGAACATCCTATCGTCAACTATCTGATCGAACACGGGTGTCTGGATGAGGCAAAGATCGCACAGATCAAAGCGATGCAGAATATGCCCGAGCGTGAACGCGCCACTGCCGAAAAAGAGGGGGTGGATCTTGAGATCAGCGTCATCAATCCGCTGACAAGCGAAGAGATCCCTGTCTGGGTTGCCAACTTCGTTCTCTCGGGATACGGCGGCGGTGCTGTGATGGCGGTTCCGGCGCACGATCAACGCGACTGGGAATTTGCAACCAAATATGGGCTCCCCATTCGTGAAGTGGTCCACGCACCCGGATCGGATCTTGAAAAAGGGGCCTGGAGCGGCGACGGCGTACTGGTTGCCAGCGGCCACTATACAGGCATGTCGAACCGTGAAGCGAAAGATGCGATTATTGATCATTTTGAAGTGCTGGCGATCGGAAGGCGCGAGATCAACTACAAACTGCGAGACTGGGGTATCAGCCGCCAGCGATACTGGGGAGCGCCGATCCCTTTCATACACTGTCCTGCATGCGGACTGGTACCCGAGGCGATCGAAAACCTCCCAATCACGCTGCCCGACGATGTCGAGATCACCGGTGAGGGCAATCCGCTCGAGAGCCATCCCACCTGGAAAAAGACGGCATGCCCGCGATGCGGCGGCGACGCGACGCGTGAAACAGATACGATGGATACCTTTGTACAGAGTTCCTGGTACTTCCTGCGCTACTGCACACCCAACGATCCCGAACGCCCCTTCAAACGGGAAGATGTCGACTACTGGATGAGCGTCGATCAGTATGTCGGCGGCATAGAACACGCGATTTTGCACCTGCTCTATGCCCGCTTCTTCACCAAAGCGCTGCGGGACCTCGGCTACATCAACGTCGATGAACCCTTCAGCAATCTCCTGACACAGGGAATGGTACTCAAAGAGGGTGCAAAGATGAGCAAATCGAAGGGGAACACTGTCGATCCCGATGCCATCATCGCAAGCTATGGCGCAGATACCGCGCGTCTATTCATACTTTTCGCCGCACCGCCGCAAAAAGAGCTGGAGTGGAATGATTCCGCCGTCGAAGGTGCCTTCAAGTTTATCCGGCGTCTCGTAGATAGAAGCGATAACGTTACCGAGAAGTCCCTGCCCGGGATCGACCATGCAGCGCTCTCGAAAGAGGAGAAAACTGCACGCAGAAAAGTCTACGAAGCACTCAGAAAGTCGGCTGAAATCTACGAAAACCGCTCGTTCGCCTTCAATACCGTCATCGCTGCCGCGATGGAAGCGCTCAATGCACTCAATGCACAAAAAAATACCCTGGTCTGGAGTGAAGGATACTTTGTCCTGCTGAATATCCTCGAGCCAGTGATTCCGCATATCTGCTGGGAGCTGAGTGAGAAACTTTTCGAGCTGGGGAACTTTACAGCGATCACGATCCCGCAGGAAGTTTTCGAAGCCGAGAGTATCAGACTCGCCGTTACTGTCAATGGCAAGAAACGCGATGAAATTGAAGTCTCACCCGATCTGGGCAAAGAGGAGATTTTAAGCATGGCAAAAACGAAATGTGCAAAATGGCTGGAGGATAAAACGCTCGTCAAAGAGATCTATGTCCCCGGAAAACTGGTCAATCTGGTGGTGAAGTAAGATTTTGAAACGCTTTCTCATCTACTGCACGATCCTCTTCGTTTCGCTCTTTTGTGTATCGTGTGGTTACAAACCCACGATGTTGTACACAAAATCGATTCTGGGCGAAAAAGTTTTTGTTGAAGTGCGTACATCGCTGGAAGACCCCGAAAATACGGTACTTCTGCGTGATGCGATGAACGAAGCGGTCATTGCCAGGTTCAGATCGCGTATCGTACCGCGCAAAAATGCCGATTCCGAACTGACCATGACCCTAAAGAGAGTGACATTTTTGCCGATACAGTATGATAAGAACGGTTATGTGATCGCCTACAAAACCTATGTCGATCTGTTGACGCACTATCGGGACAAAAAGGGGCATCAGGGTGATATCCTTTCACGTGGAAATTACGACTTCGCCATCGAGTCCAACAGTGTCATATCGGATACCAAACGTTTCACGGCGATCAAAAACGCCTCTTACAAAGCTCTCGATGAGTTTATATCCAAACTCTCGGTCAAAGGTATAGAAAGTGACGATCAATGATATTGTTAAAGAGACGATCCAGACACTCAATGCACAGAAAACACCGCTGACCCCGCGCAACTACCAGGAGACATTTTGCCGTATCGCTTCCAAATACGGTTTCAGTATCGAAGAGTGCCACACCAGAGAGAAATATATCAGGCGACTCAATGAAACCCTGCAGGCGGATATCGGAAAATACAGTGTCAATACGCTCGATGAACTGCTGATATACCTCGTATCGAGTCTCAATCGCCTCACACTCGGCAACAGCGGCAAACAGAAACTTGTGACGATGACGCTGGTAAAAAATCTGCTGGAACATATCGCCGCTTTTCCGGACAAAAAGAGCAGGGAGCTGGCAAGCGCTTCACTGGAGAGAATCACCCGGCTCAGCGACCTGAACTCACTGGAAATCATTACGCAAAAGTGGGAAGCGCTCCTTGCTGAACGCGATCTCAACTATCTTCCGCGCATGCAGCAGCTGGCTCAGAGCAGATCTTCCGATATCTCACAGTTGCTCGATCAGATAGAGGCTATGCTCTGTTCAAGTGAATCACAGCAACAACTGGCAGAGATGGCCGAGACAGTTGTCGCCTCATTGACCCCCTCCCTTGCACAGACACTCGATGACGAAATCGCCACCATCAGCTACACGCTTCAGAACTCACCGGAACTGCTCTATCAGAGTGAGATACAGCAGGATCTCAAGAAACTGATCGAAAAGCGCATCCGTATTGACAAGGAGGAGGTCAAGGAGCGCATCCTTTCACTCGATGAGATTTTGAGCGAAGTCTCCTCCAAAATCGTCAATCTGATAGACAACACCACTGTCGGTGTAGAGAAAGTACGTGAAGTCAAGAGAGAGTTGCAGACGATCGACAAAAACAGTGGCGATTTTGAGACAATCAAGCAAAAACTGCTTAAAATCGCCGATACACTCGAGTTTGAAACCAAACAGCTCGGTGAGATTATGAGCAAGGAAGATATGATCATCTCACAGATGCAGCAGAAGATCAAAAAACTGGAGAGTGCACTGAAAAAGGCGAAACAGGAGTCGAAAGTCGATTTTCTGACCGGTCTTGTTTCCAAACGGGGACTCGATGAGGAACTCAACCGTGTCGACAAGAGTTACCGCCGCTACCATATTCCCTATTCGATCGGTTTTTTCGATATCGACCATTTTAAAAATATCAACGATACCTATGGGCATGAAGCGGGCGATCTGATACTCAAACAGTTGGGTAAACTTTTTCTCGAACTCAAGCGTGATGTCGATATTATCGGCCGCTACGGAGGAGAAGAGTTCCTGGCGATCCTGCCCAACACACCGCTGGAAGGGGCACAGGTATTTGCTGAAAAGATACGCAGCAGGGTGGAAGCCTTCAGATTTGTCTACAAAGGTGCGGAAGTACCCGTTACCATCAGTGCCGGTGTGGCCAGCTGTACCGAATTCGACCTGCAGAAAGCGCTGATCGAGGAGGCTGACCGCAGACTCTACGAAGCCAAACGCAACGGACGCAATCAGGTGCGGCCGCCGCTGAAAGTGACAGCATGAAGCTGGAGCCCTTTTTAGCCCAAAAGCCGCTCTATTACGATGAGATCGACTACGATCGCTTCCCCCGTATCTGGGAACGATACGCTTCACATTTCAATCTCCCCCGTATCATACATATTATCGGCACCAACGGCAAGGGGAGCACCGGTCGTTTTCTGGCACACTATCTCTGGAAATGCGGTATCGATACCGGCCACTATACCTCTCCCCATATTCTGCGTTTCAACGAACGCATCTGGCGCAACGGCAGCGATGTCGACGATGCAACGCTGGAGACGCATCACCAAAAACTGCTGCAAATACTCGATCCCGCCGACTCCGAAGCGATGAGCTATTTCGAATATACGACACTGCTGGCTGTTTCGATCCTGCAGGATTGCGAATATATCGTCATGGAAGCGGGACTGGGCGGTGAACACGACGCGACCGCCGTCTTTGACAAAGATCTGACACTGGTGACGCCGATCGGTATCGACCATCAGAGTTTTCTGGGAGATTCGCTCGAAGCGATCGCCAGAACCAAACTCAACGCGATTCGAAAATTTGCGATACTGGGAAAGCAGCAGAAGCCGGTCTACAAACTGGCGAAAGAGTATGCCGAAAAACGGAAGATCGACTTTTTCCGATACACCTTCTTCTTCACCAAAGAGGAGATGGCCAAAGCGAGACGCACGATCAGAAATCTTGCACTTCCCTCATTTTTCGTCGACAATCTCCTGCTCGGGCTTGCGGGGGCCAAATTTTTCGGCTTCGACATCAAATGGAAAGCGATGGAAGATCTGCAGCTCTTCGGCAGGGCACAGTGGATCCTGCCCAATGTCATGATCGATGTCGGACACAATCCTCTGGCAGCTTCAGCGCTCGCAGATACGCTCAAAAAGAGGGAGATCGTACTCGTCTACAACTCTTATGCAGACAAAGATTACAGACAGATACTCGAAATTTTCAAACCAATTGTTAAAAGAGTTGAAATTCTGCCGATCTACAACCAGCGCATCGAATCACAGGAGAGACTGCAGGATACGATCACTTCACTCAAAATCCCTTTCCGGGAGTTTGAGGAGATCGATCCGCATGAAACCTATCTCGTATTTGGATCGTTTGCAGTAGCAGAGGAGTTTTTGAAACATTATGTACCGGAGACACAACAGTAAATATCTGCTCTATACTTCTCTCTTTCTTGCGGGAACACTGGTACTCGTTGCACTCTTCTCTCTCTACTTTTCCGATAAAACGGCCGTGATCAAACAGCAGGAGATGGTACTCGCACACAAATACCGCACACTGCAGCAGAAGATCGCACAGAAAGAGGCAGAGTACCGCCGTCTCAACGATTCGATCGACGATATCAAGGCGCAGATCGGCCTGCGGGGAGAGGCGCAACATGCCGATATCGGCGCACTGTTACAGAAATGTACACCCCGCATACAGCATCTGATGCTTGGCGCTCTTCCTGTCGGCTATCCCTCGTTGACACACCGTATCACCTCAGGATACGGATTTCGCGTGCATCCGATCTATCACGAGGAGCGTTTTCACCACGGTATCGATTTCGGCGGAAAGGAAGGCACGCCGATTCATGCTACGCAGGACGGAATCGTCCTCTTTTCCGGATTCAGCAGAGGCGGTTACGGCAACATGGTGATTATCGCGCACGATTACGGATTCAGCACACTATACGGACACATGCTGCCGGATCTGAGAGTCAAAACAGGGGATTTTGTACGCAAGGGGGAGACGATCGGTTTTCTGGGCAACAGCGGCCTCTCTACCGGCCCCCATCTGCACTATGAAATCAAATATCTCAACAAAAGTGTCGATCCCGCGCCATTCCTGCATGCGCGCGCGGGCAGTGCCTTTGCCACACTGCTGCGACAGAGCCCGAAAATTGCATGGCAGAGCCTGATCGCCGCCGTTACCACCGCCTACAAAAGATTTACCTCTTTATAAAGAGAGTTTCATTACACTACGCAAAACGATGCAAAGGGTATGATGCAAGCCGCTATTTTCGAGCATTTCAAAGAGAACGAGACGACAGAACTGCTGTTGTGTAAAGATAACAAAGAGGCAGCCGTCGCTGCCGATACCGTCGCATATCTCGGTTATACACCCTATCTGCTACCCGATCTTCGTGCCGCTTACGGGGACGATCTGCGTGCCTACAGCGATGAGATCTATGACCTGCTCAAAAATCTCTTTGCCTGGTACAGCAATCCCAAAAAGAGAAAGGTACTGATCGCCCCTTTCCGTACGGTGATGCACCCTGTTCCCGTACCGGAACTCTTCGCTTCCAAAACAGTGGAGTTCGGCGATACGATTGCACTGGAGGCACTCAAAAAAACGCTGCTCTGCTGGGGGTATAGTTTTGTCGACATCGTCGAAGCGCGCGGAGAGGTCTCTTTCCGCGGCGATATCATCGATATTTTCCCGCCCGACGCTGCAAATCCCTTTCGTATCTCTCTCTTCGACGATGAGATCGAGAGTATCCGTACCTTCGTCTGCGAGACGCAGCGTTCCCAAAAAGAGGAGCTCGAGTCGGTGACGATCCATCCCGCGCTCTTCGCACTCGATGAAGCGCAGTATGACCTCTTTCAAAAGAGGATCACAACCCTGCCCAGCGACGCCTTCGAGAAGGATCTCCATTCGCTCGGGTACTGGGTACTCGGTGATATGGGAGCGTTTCTGCCGCAAACACGGGAGACATGGGCTACCCGGACACTGCAACAAGAGCTGGCCGACTACTTTTCGTTCGCACCGGACAAAGAGAAAGAGGCGATCATGCAGCAACTGCCCGTGCTTCCCGAAGCGCAGCACTACAAAGTGGTCGAAGCGGTCGATCTCGCCTCGTTTCTCGACTACCACCGTAACAAAAAGATTACGTTTGTCGCAGCAAACGAAGCGATTCCCAAACAGCATCCGATTCCCGAAGGTATCGAGATTCGCTACCGATACGAACCCTGGATCGTCAATCTCCTGAGTGCGGAAGAGCTGATCCTCTCTCTCAACAGACCGGAGCGAAAGAAGCGACGCCGAAAGTCGGCGATCATGCTCGACGATCTCAATGCGGGAGATTATGTCGTACATGAAGAGTACGGTATCGGTATTTTCAAAGGCCTGACCCATACCAAAGTGCTGGGAGTAACACGCGATTTCGTCGAAATCGCCTATCAGGGAGAGGACAAACTGCTCCTGCCGGTCGAAAACCTCGAACGTATCGACCGCTATATCGCCGAAGGCGGCGGTCTGGCGGTGCTCGATCGTCTCGGAAAAGGGAGTTTCGGAAAGCTCAAGGAGAAGGCGAAAGCGAAACTCTTCGAAATCGCAGGAGAGATCATCAAAGTGGCCGCACAGCGCGAATTGATCGAAGCGCCGGTGATTCGCAGCGACGACGTTTCGATAGCACTCTTCCAGAACGATGCCGGTTTTCTCTATACCGAAGATCAGAAGCGCGCCATCGAACAGATCTTCACAGATCTGGGAAGCGGCCGTGTGATGGATATGCTCCTCAGCGGCGATGTCGGTTTCGGTAAGACCGAAGTGGCGATGAACGCGATCTTCGCTACGGTAAAAAGCGGGTATCAGGCGGCATTTATCGCACCCACGACATTGCTGAGTACACAACACTTTAAATCGCTGAAAGAGCGTTTCGACAAGTATGGCATCAGTGTCGCCAGGCTCAACCGCTTCACCACTGCAAAAGAGAAACGGGAGATACTCGCGGGGCTACGGGATGGAAGGATCGATGTTGTCGTCGGTACCCATACGCTGTTCGATGTATCCTTCAGCAACCTGGCACTCGTGATCCTCGACGAAGAGCATAAGTTCGGCGTCAAGCAGAAAGAGAGACTCAAACAGTTCAAAGAGAGTGTGCATGTGCTCTCCATGAGCGCCACACCGATCCCCAGAAGCCTCAATATGGCGCTCTCTTCCATCAAGCAGTACAGCCAGCTGCTGACGCCGCCGCTGGAGCGGGAAGATGTGCGCACATTTGTCAAAGAGTACGATCCCGCACTCATCAAAGAGGTGGTCCTCAGAGAGCGGCGCAGGGGAGGGCAACTCTTCTATATCCACAACCGTATCGCTTCGATAGAGTCAAAGAGACGTGCATTGCTGGAGATCATGCCCGACCTGAAGATACTGGTTCTCCACTCCAAAGTCCCGCCGGCACAGAGTGAAAAGGAGATGCTCGCTTTCGAAGAGGGGGCCTATGACATGCTCCTCTCCACTTCGATCGTCGAATCCGGTATCCACATGCCCAACGTCAACACGATGATCGTCGAAGGGGCGGAAAATTTCGGTATCGCCGATCTCCATCAGTTGCGCGGACGGGTAGGGCGCGGGAAACGGCAGGGGTACTGCTACTTTGTCGTCGAAGATAAGGAGCGCCTGACAGAGGATGCCCGCAAGCGCCTCGTTGCACTGGAGTCGAACTCCTTTCTGGGAAGCGGTTCGGTACTGGCTTATCATGATCTCGAAATTCGCGGGGGCGGCAATCTTGTCGGTGAAGCACAGAGCGGCCATATCAAAAATATCGGCTATTCCCTCTATCTGAAGATGCTCGAAGATGCGCTCGGAACACTCCTGAACAGAGAGCAGGAGGCTAAAAAGGAGGTCGAAGTGAAACTCTCGGTCTCCGCTTATCTGAACAGTGAGACAGTGGGGGACGACAGGATCAGGCTTGAACTCTACCGCAGGCTCAGCCGATGTGAAAGTGCCAGAGAAGTCTACGAGATCGAAGAGGAGATGATCGACCGTTTCGGCAGTCTCGATGCGATGACCAAACAGTTCCTGGAGATCATCGTCATCAAGATTCTGGCTCTTGAGTGCGGTATCGAACGGATATCGAGCTATGGACAGAATATCACGATTGAATACCCCGGCAACAAAGAGTATCTGACAGCGCCTTCGAAAGATGACGACGATATCATCGCCACTGCACTGGCATACCTGAGGAAAAAGTGTGCATTATAAAAAGAGAGAGAAACTGCTGATTTCCGAGATCGTCGAAGAGCCGCTCATCGGGTATCCGCCCCATTACCAGCTCAGTCATGCACTGCTTGGGGATGAGATGCTGCACGAGAGCCTCAGAGCGATCCATATGCTGACGTTCGATCCCTATCGCCATCCAGAAACCTATGAGGCGCTTTTTGACGCCTATCGCTGCGGGTGTTATCCGATCTACAAAGAGCGTTATGTCACAGGACTTTTTGGAGGTAAATTGATGTATCTGCAGATGCAGGGGTGGAAGGCATTGCCCGCCACCGAAGATATCTTCAAAATGGAGAACTGGCTGATATGATCTCTATCGTATCAGCACCCCTTTTCTGAACAGAGGATCAGAGCCCCAGTGCACGCAGGGTCTCTTTGGTCAGTCCGCCTACGGCAAGGTGGCTGGCTCTCTGAAATTTGTGCAGTGCCGCCCTGGTTCTCGGCCCTATAATACCGTCGATCGGGCCGGGATTGAATCCCTTCTCTTTCAGTCTGCGCTGCACATCACTGATCAGAGTGCCGCTCATGTTGCTTTTACAGACGACGGGGACCCATTTGATGACGGAATCAGCCACTTTGACCTTTTTTGTCACCATTTTATAGACCGGTGGAATCGCGATACGCTTGATCTTCGCCGGTTCCACCATCTCTTTGACTTTGATCGTTTTATAGACCGCGGGTATCGTCACCGTTTTGGTCGTAGCCGGCTTGTCAACGACCCTTTTGGTGATCGTTTTGTATTTTGCAGGCAGAGGAATCGTTTTGGTCTCTGCAGGCTTGACAAGCACTTTTTTGGTGATCGTTTTATAGCGTGCCGGCACTTTGACAAGGCAGAGAATCTCACCGGTCTTGCCATCGAGTCTCTCTATCGGACCGCGTCCTCTTTTCCATTCGGTATGGGCAGGCTTGACAAGGACCTTCTCCGTGACGGTTTTGTAGAGAGGCGGTGTCGTCACCACTTTTTCACCGGGTTCACTGACGAGTACTTTTTCCGTCACCGTTTTGTAAGTTGCGGGAACGGTGATAATCTTCTCTGTCGGCTCTTTGACGAGTACCTTCTTCGCTACCCAGCGGTATTTTGCCGGAATCACTTCAATCTTTTCACCCGCCTCTTTGACGAGCACTTTCTCTTTTTGAAGAGAATACTTCTCAGGTATCAGCACTCTGGCGTAACACTCTCCCGGTTTTGCGTTGGGTGGGTAGAGAGATCCGGCACCCGGTTCGGTAACCGTAACCTCTTTGACGATCGTTTTAGGCTTCTGTGTGCGCGCTTCGGCGATCGCGACCTCCAGTTGGTGGATCTTCAAATCTTTGAGATCCTGGGTTTTACAGAGTGGTTTCTGTGTCGGCGCAGGCGTGTCACATCTATGCTTTTCGGCACACCCTGTGAGGGCGACCGCAACTGCAGCGGAGAGCAGCAGCGGTAGGGTTGTGCGGGAAGTCTGTTTCATTCAAAACTCCTTATATTTATTACATGTTATCATTATTTCAAAAATAGTGTAAATAGTTTATTATTATTTATTAATAGAACTTATCTTTCAGTTTAGCTTAACATCTCTTTTACAACGTTACTGACGCTTTTACCGTCAGCTTTGCTGCCCACTTTGGCCATGACCGCTTTGATTACCTTGCCCATATCCTTGAGAGTCGTGGCACCGGTTTCGGCGATTGTCTCCTCTACGACACTCTTTATCTCCTGATCACTGAGCTGCGCGGGCAGGTAGATTTTCAGCAGTGCCGCTTCCCGCTCCTCCTTCTCGTAGAGATCCGGGCGATCCGCTTCGCGATACTGCTTTGCCGCCTCTTCGCGCTGTTTGACCGACTTCTGTATGATCTTGTAGATATCTTCGTCACTCAGTTCGCGCCGTTCATCCACTTCGACCTGCTTGAGAGCACTCATCAGAAAACGGACTGTATCGCGTTTGAAACTATCTTTCTCTTTCATCGCAGTTTTGAGATCCTGCTGCAGTTTCGCTTTTACCGCACTCATGGTTAATCCTTTTGGTATAAAATTTGCTCTATTTTATCCAAAAGAAAATTAGGATATTTCATGAAATTGTTGCAATTACTCACACTCCTCCCATTGGTACTCTGGATGAGTGCATGTACGAGCCATCAGGTAGAACCGGTCATGCGTATGGATCCACCGAAATATGTGATGCAGGATTCCTCAGGGCATTGTGATATAGAGGCGCATAGACCCCGGGAAGGGAGTATCTACGGTTCCGGAACGAATCCGCTATTCGCCGACAAAAAAGCGATGCATATCAACGATACCGTCACGATCATTATCAACGAAAGCGCCTTTCAGTCATCGCAGGGTGACAAAAAGCTGACAGATACCGCTGTCACCAATCTTGGAGGGGGGATTTTTGCAGGTACGGGTGCGGGTATTGGACAGAAGATCGGCAAAGGACTCAACAGTGTGACGGATATCGGATTCAAAAGTAACTCCAACAACAACTTTTCCGCTTCAGGGACACAGTCACGCAATGAAAAGTTCAAGGCGACGATTACCGCCAGAGTCGTCAGGATATTGCGTAACGGCAACTATTTCGTGGCCGGCAGCAGGGAGTTACTGCTCAACGGTACCAAACAGATCGTACGTATCACGGGGGTCATACGCCCCTATGATATCGCACAGGATAACACCGTCGACTCCAAATACCTCGCAGATGCGAAGATTTACTACGATACGGAGGGAGATATCCGCGAATCGGTACGTAAACCGTGGGGTTCACGTATGGTGGAGAGTATCTGGCCTTTCTGATATTTCAAAATGAAATATCATGCCTGCTTTTAACGGGATTCATGTATCATACCGTATGGATATCTTCTCGTTTTTCATCGGATTTTTGGTTGCATCGTTTCTGATCGTGGTGGGGTTCTACTTTCTATACAGCCGTTATCTGGAGCGTTTCAGTCTGTTGCAACAGCGCTTTTTCGAACAGAAGAGGGCGCTGGAAGAGGGGAGGGAGCGTGAAGAGAAGCTCA
>JANTHT010000022.1 GCA_024762235.1 Sulfurospirillum sp. | reverse complement strand
GACAAAGCGCAGGAGACGCTTCTGCAGGCACAGAAGAATTTCAATGATATGTTACAGATCCTCTTGAGTGGTGGTACCCAGATGGCAGGACAACTGTCAGATCTGATGACACAGTTGCAAGCGGCAATCGCTTCGGGTAATACAACCGGGATCGATACCATCGTGCAGGCGATGCAGACCCTTCTGGGGAACATGTCACAACTGCCTGCTTCATTTCTGAACAATCCTGCGATACAGCAGATGATGCTGCAGGCGATGACGATGATCCAGCAGATGATGACACAGATGATGCAGGGCGGGTTTACGGCGATGAATACCAGCATACAGCAGTTCGGACAGCTGATGCAACAATTCATCACCGCCATGGCCGATCCGGATTCAGGCGTCAGCCCGGTACGTATGGCCGAAGTGATGACCGGTACGATAGAGAAAATGATGGAGATGTCCAAAGAGTTGCTCGAGAAATCGATGGAGACGGGACAGACAGAGGCTGCGCTTCAGGCGATGCAGGGGTTCTCGCAATTCATGCAGGGTATGGCGGACAAAGCGCTGGTCGCGATGGACAAGATGGTAACGATGGGCGGTATGGCGCAGGATGTCGCTTTCAGGATGCTGGATCTGATGGATACCACGGAGAGCAATCTTCTGCAGGCACAGCAGAATTTCAATAACCTGATACTGGGGCTCGCCGGAGGCAATAGCGGGAGTTGATACCCGAGACTGATCGAAATTGTGTTATAATCGGGCACATTTTCGATCGAGTGAGCCTATGACAATCCCCCCGATATTGCAAACGATCTCTGCACAACTGCAACTGCTGGGTGCCAGAGCGATTCTGGTCGGTGGCAGTGTGCGGGACCACTTTCTAAACCTTCCCATCAAAGATTACGATATCGAAGTCTACGGACTGGAACGATTTGAACAGCTCGAAGCGCTTTTACAAAAATTTGGCAGTGTCAAACTGGTCGGCAAGAGTTTCGGAGTGCTGAAGTTCGTGCATGAGGGCAAGGAGTATGACTTCGCTTTCCCGCGTGTGGAAAAAAAGATCGGAAGAGGGCATCGCGGATTTGCTGTGGAAGTGGATGGCATGCTCGATTTCAGATCGGCTGCCAGACGGCGCGATTTCACGATCAATGCGATGGGATACGATATAGAGCAGCATCTTTACCTCGACCCTTTCGGGGGTAAAAAAGATCTCGAAGCACATATCCTGCGTCACATCGACGACAACACTTTCATCGAAGATCCGCTGCGTCTCTATCGCGGTGTGCAGTTTTGTGCCCGTTTTGGACTGACGATGCACCCTTCGACCCAAATGCTATGCAGGGAGATGGCTGAAAAAGGGTTGCTCGAAGAGCTTCCCAAAGAGCGCATCTTCACAGAGCTCAGAAAGTTGCTGTTGCAGTCGCAGCGCCCCTCAGTGGGGTGGGAACTGATCCGGAAACTGGGTGTTTTGCATGATTTCCCGCCTCTTTATACTTTGCCACAGGATCAGTGGCAAATGACACTCAGGCGTCTCGACATGATGGCCGTGTCGAAACATGCTGCTGAAAAAAAAGCGCTGGTGCTGATGCTTGCTGCACTCTGTTTCTCATGTAGTCAGGAGCAGGCAGCGCTTTTTCTGGAGATTTTGAGCGATGAAGTGAAACTGCGTGATGCGGTGTGCACTCTGGTGCGCCATCATGATGCGATCGATACTATCTACGCGGCTGATCCGGATCTGCGCGATACGCTGCTGCGGAAACTGGCGACGGAAGTGACGATCGCCGACTTGACAGAGGTAGCCAGAGCCGATTATTTTGCACGCTATCCGGATGCACATCACTATGCAGCGGGCGACTGGATCCTGTCGAGAGCTTCCGCATTGGGTGTGCTCAAGAGCGCTCCGGCACCTCTGCTGCAGGGACGGGATCTGATCAGATACTTTGCGCTCAAACCTTCACCGGGGTTTAAAGATATTTTAGAGAAAGTATACACTATGCAACTGGAGGGGAAGATCACCTCAAAAGAGGATGCACTCAAATTTGTCCGGGAGGAGCTGTTATGAAGAAAAAATTACCGTTATATCTGCTGATCGCTTTCATCGTCGCCAATATCGTCTACATGATACTGGCGCCTCTGATGATCATGGATAAGATCAAAAAAGATACCGCGATCCATGTGAAAGAGCGGGCTCTGCAGAAGCAGAAGGGTGGAGATTAAAACTCGAATCCGCCGCTTTTGCCTTTGCTCATGCTCTGATAGACGGCGTTGACGTAGCTTTTGCGTGTCGCGCAGCCGATCACCTCTTTGCAGAGTGTACAGCTCTTGACCCTGTGCCGTTTCTGACAATCCTGCAATATCTCTTTCTGCTCTTTCAGTTTTTGCTCAAAAAAATCGATCTCTTTCTGTTCTTTAACGGTTGCCATAGGCACTCCTTACTTTTTTTATCTCCTCTTTTGAGCCAAAAAAGCATGGCGTTGTGTCATGAATATGTTCAGGAACCAGGTCAAGTATGCGCCCTTTCCCATCCGTTGCTTCACCGCCTGCACATTCATAGATGAAAGCGAAGGGGAAGACTTCAAATGTCATTCTCAGTTTCCCTTTGGGCACATCAGTCGTGGCGGGATAGGAGAAGATCCCTCCGCCTTTGAGCAGTATCTGGTGCAGATCGGGTACCATGCCGCCGCTGTATCGCAGACGATACCCCTCTTCGAAGAAGCTCTCTATCAATGCCTTGTGATGGGGCGGCCAGTATCTCTGTGTGCCGCCGGGGGCGTTGAGTTTTCCTTTTTCATTGAGTCTGATCTCCTGTACAAAAGCGAAAGTGTTGTCCGGCTCGAGACGGTACATCGTGACACCGTCGCTGTCCGCGGTGACCATCTCGACACGGGGGCCGTAGACAACATAGGCGGATGCGACCAGGTTTTGACCGCTGTAGTCTCCTTTGTAGATGCCGAAGATAGAGCCTACGGAGAGGTTGACATCTGCCAGACTCGACCCGTCGAGCGGATCGTAGGCGATCAGGTATTCACCTGCCTCGTATAATGGATGCGGTGCCTCTTTCTCTTCGCTTGCCAGCTCTTTGATGCGTGTGATCGGAGTGAAGATCTCTTCGACAATCTTGTCACACTGTATGTCGAGCTTGAGCTGGGTATCGCCTGTGGCGTTTTGGTTTTCGGAATAGCCCTTGTCCTCGTGTTTGATCGCATAGTCTATCTTGACGGCAGCGGTTTGTATTGCGTTATATATCTCTTGCATAAGACTCCTTATACTTTTTTGGCATGGCTTTGAATCCACGCGATGATCTTTTCGGTATCGTTGAGATCCAAAACCGCAAGATCGTCCGGAATCCGGTGTAGTGTAATATCGACACTTTTGTTGATCGCTATTGCATCGGCGTATTGAAAGTAACTTTCGTCTATTGTTTCACGAAATATCGCGATTCTCGGCAGAGGCAGTGTCTTGAGTCCCTCGACAAGCAGAAAATCGAAATCTTCAATCATATCGATGATCTGATCAATAGTTTTGCTTCTATGGGAGAAGTAGGTGGTACGTGCAGGCGAGACGACCACGGTCTCCGCACCTGTTGCGAAAAATTTGTAACTATCTTTGCCCGCCACGTCGAAACGTGCTTTGTCCCCGGGGTCATGTTTGACGATGGCAACCCGGTAGTCGGGTATCAGTGCTCTCGCTATCTTTTCGATCAACGTCGTTTTCCCACTGTTGGAGGGACCGGTAAAAGCGATTGCGGCTCTTTTCATAACGCTCCGTTATTTTTGCAAATTGTAACAAAAACTAAATTAGTTTAGTGTAAAATGTCCGGCAGTGAAAGAGTGGAAACGATGCCCGCAAGCACCATGCTACTCTTTGTAAATAATTTAAAAAGATTCAGGAATTATATGAGATATTTATTTATTACGTTAATCATGCTGACACTTGCAACAGGCGGATGTACTCTGAAAAACGGTCTTTTCACTCCTGACAGAGTGGCGCAGAAGGCGCTGACGCATACCCGTAAAGCGGAGATTTTCAATTCACTCGAGATCAAAGTCTCTCTGATCGCAACCTATCTCAATCCGGTGCTGCCGGAGTATGAGAAGCGAGACAAAGCCTTCTTTTTGATGAGTATCTTCATCGACAACGACTTTGAAGAGCCGTCACGATACGGGCTTCGCAATCCTGACATATCACTCGAGATGAACGGCGAGAAACCGCTGGAGATCAAAGAGCTGAAGCGGGACGATCCATTGCGTAAACTGGCACCGATACAGAACATGTGGTCGCACTACTATCTGGTCACTTTTGCAAAACCGCAGAGCCCAGAGATGCGCATCACACTCAAAAGCAGGAGATATGGTGCTTCGACTTTAACCTTTTCAGCAGAGTGAAGAGCGTTGCATCTTTGATACCCAGTAGCCTTGCGTAGACGACATAGTTGGCAAGGACCTTTTTCCCATATCTTCTGGCCTGGGCGTTGGGAAGAAGCTCCATACTCATGAAGGGCTCATAAGCTCCGTTTCCAAAGCATTCCGCGTTTTGTACGACCCTGCGCCGGGTATAACCGATACCACCGTTATAGGCATAAGCGATCAGTAACGGGTGCTGCAGGAACTTTTCGAGATAGTCGAGATGGGTGTTGGCAAAGTCGTATGCTATGCGCGGATCGAACATCATCTCGTAGCGAAAATCTCTGATACCTCTCTCTTTCGCGATCGCTTTGGCCAGAAAAGGCATGAACTGCATCATGCCCAGAGCATAGGAGTAGGAGACTTCAGTCGGGATAAAGCGGCTCTCCTGGCGTGCGAGTGCAAGCAGCAGGGCCCGCCGCTTCACGGGCAGCGCGGAGATGGCGTCGTACCACGGAAAGAGATAGAAGTGTCTGTTGTCCCGGTAACGGTAGAGCAGGGCGGCGATGTGGGATTCGCTCTCTTCACTGTTGAGCCGTTGCACGGCTTCGTTACGCGCCGCGTCACTTTCAAATTTCTCTGATTTGAAAGCCTTCTTTATCTTCAGCCAGGCGAACGGATCTCTGATGTCAAAGGGTGCATTTTTCCTTTTCGGCTCTGTGGAGATGAGGATGTTTCGTGGGAATCGACCCGCTTTTTCAGAGGCGTAGAGGGTATAGATATTGATCTCTTTACTTTCTTGCAGCAGTTGTTTGAGCAGCGTTGTATCCTCTGTGGTCAGATACTCCCAGAAGAGCGCTTTGTCTTTTTCGAAATTTCGCACAGCCTTTTTCTGTGAACTTTTGAAGTACCAGACCGCTACTTCCCTGTGGCCGAGTCTAAGGGCATTGAGTCCCAGAAGAAAGTTGCTTTCACTGTTCAGTGCACTGCTGTCGAGTTTGAGGATAGAGCGTTGCAGGCGATCGAGCCGGGGATTGCGTACGATTTTATTAATGGCACGGTTGAAATCTTTCTCTTTGGAAAGTTCCGTGAGAAAACTTGGAGGGAGAGGGTGGTTCAATACGCTTTCCCTGTAACTGTTTCCTGTCTGATTGAAGAGGCGTAAAAAGCGTTGCGGGCCACTTTGTACCGAGCGATTGAAATCTCTTGCGGCAACCAGCCTGAAAAGAGAGGCGTCATCGGGGTAGCGCTGTGCGATACGGGAGGCGATACGCAGGAGTTTCTCCGGCGGCAGTTTCGTCGCTTTGTAGGGTGTGAGGCCGATTTTGATGCAGTCGATATCTTTGCCGATGTATTGCAGTGGGGAGAGGTGTCTGCAGTAGCTGACACGTTTAAAAGAGAAGTCGTCGAGTCTCGCGGCGAACTTGTCGAAGAGTCTCCAGTTCATATTGTTCACTTCGCCAAGAAGTGCTTGTGCATCCTGAGAGGAGATATTTTGATCGAGATAGCGGCTGATGTAGAAATCTTTCACAAGACTCCGGGGTTTGTCCCGGAAGAAATCGCGTGTGAGCGGTGCTGCGGCATCCGCCTGCAGAGAAAAGAGCAGCAGAAAGAAGGCGAGAAGTGCCGCTGCTTTAGATGGTTTAGCCGACACTTTGTGCCAGGTTGAAGAGGACTCTGACCAGAAAGAGGTCCAAAAACTGCAGCGCCAGGATGATGATGATCGGACTCAGATCGATACCGCCGATGACAGTGGGGATGTAGCGCCTGACAAATGCATAAGCCGGTTCGGTCAGACGTCTGAGTATCTGTACAATAGGGTTGGAAGGGTCGGGATTGACCCAGCTGAGCAGTGCCGCGATGATGATCACCCAGATGTAGATGTTGATGACCATCGAAAGGATTTGGGCGATCGCCTGTATGAATGTTGCCAGTATCATTTGATAATTTCTCCTAGATAATTTCTGATATAAGGGTACAAATCGCTCAGATTCGGACCACCCTGAGCCCCTGTGAGCAGGACGCGAAGCGGTTTGAAAAGCGCTTTGCCTTTGAGCCCGCTCTCTTTTGTGAGATAGGATTTGAAATCGTTGAATTCTTTAAAATAGGGTGCATTTTTTGCAATATTTTTAAGTTTTTCAAACTCTTCAGGAAAATCATCACACCTTTTGTCTGCAAAAATTTTATCGATTTTGGCTTTTATTTCCTTTAAAGTACTCCCCTCTTCGGTGTAAAGTTTGGCCAGCTCACCGATCTCTTCGCTCGAGTATCCGATCAGTGTGGAGAGGAGCCTGCTCTCTGTCATGCGGATATGTTCGCGGTTGAGCTGTCTCAGCTTGTCGATATCGAATTTCGCAGGCGCTTTCGAGATATTTTTGAGATCGAACCAGCTTATCGCCTCTTCGAGGGTGAAGATTTCGACCGGGGTTTTGTTGCCTATCAGAATCAGATAGTTGGTGATTGCTGAGGGAAGGAACCCCTCCTCCAGCAGCCATTTGACACTCGAAGCGTCGTCACGCTTGCTCATTTTTTTTCCCGTTTCGTTGAGGATGATCGGAAGATGCGCATAGCGGATCTCTCTGTCATACCCCAGATAGCGGTGGATCAGGATCTGTTTGGGTGTGTTGGAGACATGGTCTTCACCGCGTATGACGGTGGAGATATCATACATCATGTCGTCGACGGCGCATGCAAAGTTGTAGGTGGGTGTCTTGTCTACCCGCATGATGACAAAGTCGTCGATATCGTCGGGTGCGAAGCGTAGCTCTCCCTTGATCAGATCGGTGAAGCAGATATCCTCTGCGGGTTTTTTGATGCGTACGACAAAGGGTGATTCGTTGTTCAGCACCTCTTCGTCACTCAGATAGCGGCAGGTACCGTCGTAGCGGTAGGCGGTTTTGGCCGCTTTGGCCGCTTCCCTTTTTGTTTCGAGCGTTTCGGGCGTACAGAAACATGCGAACGCCTTCTTCTCCATCAACAGTTTCGTGGCGAGTTGTCTGTGAAATTTGAGATTTTCACTCTGATAGGCGAGTTGGTCCCAGGCGATGCCGAAGGCAGAGAGAATCTCAAGAATCTCCCGGTCTTTGCCTTCGATATTACGCGCTTTGTCCGTATCTTCGATACGCACGAGATAGGGCTCTTTTGCCTGTCTGGCACAGATATAGTTGAAGAGGGCCACCCGAAGGTTTCCGATATGCATATCACCTGTCGGGGAGGGTGCAAAACGATACATAACACTCCTTGTTTTCAGTCATGCTGTTTGTGATAAATGCGACATACTACTATAAAAAGGATTATTAATTGTTTTGGACCGATTCGAACATGACATGCACGAAGTTGTCGATACGACTCTCCATCACGATGCCCAGCGCTTGCATGCGGAGTCTGTATGCCGTCGAGACCGCTTTACCGGCATCGATGAGGCCATATCCGGCATGGGCGTTCCAGCCTTTTTCATCGTAGGGGTAGTCGCCGATCTTCACGGCGGTTTTTCGCATGATATCGAGCACTTCGTCGCGGGTGAGGTCAGGATCGGCTGCGAGGATGAGGATACCGACACCGGCGGCGATCGGTGCGGCTGCGGAGGTGCCGGCAAAGTTGAAGTTGTAGTTCCAGTCGGTATACCCCTCTGCACCCATTTTGTCGGTGGTGACCAGTTTCCCGCCGAGGGTGCCGCCCGGAGCGATAAAGTCGATACTGCTGCCGTAGTTGGAGTAGGAGGCGATCGTGTTGCGTTCGGTAGACGCGGCGATCGAGATGACCCAGGGGGATTCCGATTCGTCGTCGATCCCTGCGGTATCGAGATTTTTGTGGTCGTTTCCGGCGGCGAAAAAGATCAGGATCCCTTTTCCGTTGCGCCCTTTGGTAGCGAGCTCTTTAAAAATCGCGTCGTAGGCATCGAGGTTTGTGTAGGAGCCCCAGCTGTTGGAGATGACGGAGACATTGGCTTTCATCAGATCATGGAACGCTATGATATCCTGTGCCACATCACTGTCGCTGTAGCGGATCGCGTAAAATTTACTCTCCGGAGCGACACCCACGACGCCGGTGTCGTTTTCGACCGCCGCCATCAGCCCTGCACATGCGGTACCGTGCCAGTATCCGGTTTTGGAGTCTGGTCTGGTGGTGTAGGGATCCCTGGCGGAGTAGTTGGCGAAGCCGATGATGTTTTCACGCAGATCGTCATGGTCGATATCGATTCCCTCGTCGACAATGGCGGCGATGACCCCTTTCCCTTTGGTGTAATTCCACGCCTCTTCGACGTTGATGTCGGCACCCGGATACTCTCTGTTTTTCAGATGCCAGAGAAAGGGATAGTAGGGATCTGCCGTACGCGTCGCTTTGTGAATGAGGAAATTGGGATGTGCGAAGAGGACGCCTTTCTCTTTCGCCAGGGCATTGGCCGTATCGAGTGTTTGGTCGGATGAGGTGACCCGGTAGAGCCCGATATGCTCCGAGAGTTTCCTGAGGTATCTGAGATTGTACCGCTTTATGAGTGGTTCGCGTAGCTTTTCATCCGAAAAAGAGAGAATCAGCTGATCGGTGACACCAAATTGTCTGCCTCTGTTGTCGGCATAATAGCGTACACTCTTTTCTGTACTCACGCCACGTGCACTTTTAAGGGGGTGTAAAGAGACTGCATGTCCGTGATTGATGAAGTGCGCGCCGAAGAGAGGAAGCGTGCCCAAAAGTGTAAGGAGTATCCATTTCAAAAGCGTCACGCAGCAGAACCTTTAGAGATGATTTTTACGATGCACCTATGCATCGGAGTATGTGAAACACCCGGTGATTTCCCATGGCGTTGTAATCTCCCGATATTCTAGCACAAAAAGTGCCTTCTGTAGGGTAAATGAGGGAAAAATATTTGCTATATTTAAAAATATTAAAATAATTTAACTTATTCCATTTTATATAAAATTTATTGCGTAGATTTTATGTGTAACTCTGTAACATCTTTCCGTGTGCAGCAGCTTGCAGGCGAATACCATCTCTGGATCGGGGGCGTGGCACGGCCCGAGACGAGATATGGAGAAAAATAATATTTAGACGATATAAGCATATAAATATTTCGCCATAGAAGCAGAATCGACCTGGCGCAGGAGGCATTAGAGATGAAGTGGTATCAAAAAATCCATCATATCAAAATAGAGAAAAAGATCGTCATCATGTTTGTTGCGATCGCAGTTGCGGGCATTTTGGTCTCGTCGGTGATCATGGGCTATTTCCTTGACAAGACCAGGAACAAGACATACAATGAAATCGCGCACAATCTCGATCTGATCATGCAGGAGAAACACCATGCGCTCGAGACGGTCGCCTATACCAACATGCTCTCGATCGCAAGCAATCCGGAACTGGTCGATGCGCTCAAAAGGGGTGACCGTCAGAAGGCGATCGGTCTGCTGGCGCTGGTGGAGAAAAATCTCGAATCCAATACGCAGTTCGATACCTTCAAGGTGCATCTGCATACCAGAGAGGGGCATGCCTTTCTGCGCAGCTGGAAACCCGACAAATATGGCGACGATCTGACCACCTTCAGACATACGATCCCCTACATCGTCAAACATCACACCCCGTTTGTGACGACAGAGGTAGGGAAAACAGGTATGACGATTCGGGGTATCGTCCCGATGTTCGACAGCGAAAGGCAGTATGTCGGATCGGCAGAATTCATTCTCAGTTTTGATTCATTCATCGACTGGATGAAAAAGAACGGGAATGCCGATCTGCTTGTTCTTATGGATAAAAAATATCAGATTCGTGCCAAACCGGAGGATATCCATCTGGGGCATTATGTACTTTCCCAGAAGAAGTACAATCCCGATTTTCTGGAGGCGGCGAAAAAGCTGGATATTGACGCAATTGCGCAAAAACCGTGGTTTAGTGACGACCACTATCTCTATACGCTGGTGCCGATCTACGATTTTGCAAAAAAGAAGATTGGATGGTATATGATCGGTAAAGATATGCGAGATGTCAACGCCATCGTCAAGGATGCGGAGATGATGATCTACACCTCTCTGGCGATGATCGCACTGCTGTTGCTGGTGACTACGGCACTCTCCGTCGCTGTGATACGAAAGCTCGTACTGAAACCTCTGGAGAGGTTTCAGGAGGGGCTGATGCGTTTCTTCGAATACTATCATGACCATGACAAATCTCTCACCCTCAGGCCGATCGATGTGGTCTACGATGACGAGATCGGTACCATGGCCCACAGCGTCAACAAGCAGATCGAAGCGATGGAAGCGTCGATTCAAAACGAAGAGTGTGTGATCGCGGAGAGTTCCCGGGTGATCGAAAAGACGGGTGAAGGTGATCTGACACACCGCATCGCCGCCAGAAGTAAAAACGCGACACTGCAGCAGATGATCGATCTGCTCAACGGTCTCTTCGAAAATCTCGAATCCAATATCGGCAAAGATGTCAACCGTATCGCCGATACGCTCGAAGCCTATGCGCACTGTAACTATACCTATGCGATTCCCGATGCGACGGGGCGTGTCGAAAAGCAGATCAACCGCATGCAGGAGGTGATCACGCAGATGCTGATCCAGAGTGTCAAAAGCAGTGAAGCGCTGCAGGGAAGCGCCGCCTCCCTCTCGCAAAATGTTGTCGTGCTCAACCAGAGTGCCTCGCAGCAGTTCGAATCGATTGAAAACACTTTTACCATCATGACGCAGATCAATGAGACGATGCAGCAGAATATGCAGAAACTGCAGGCAATCGGCCGGCAGATTGACATAGTGACCGGTTCACTGCATGAAGGGGAGTATCTCTCGGACAAGACGGGCGAATCGATGCGCTCGATCGATACGCAGGTTGAAGAGATCAAGCAGGCGATCACGGTGATCGATGAGATCTCGTTTCAGACCAACATCCTCTCTCTCAATGCCGCTGTCGAAGCGGCGACGGCAGGCGATGCCGGCAAAGGATTCGCCGTCGTGGCACAGGAGGTGCGCAATCTCGCTGCCAAGAGTGCCGATGCTGCCAAAAGTATCGAAGAGAAGGTCGCAAATGCGACCGAAATGACGCAGGCGGGTAAAGAAGCGACGGAAAAGATGCTGGAGGGGTATCGGCATCTTAAAGAGAAGATCACTGAAACGACGCAGGAGATCGAACAGATATCCGCCACGATCCAGGCACAGCACCGCTATATTGAAGAGATTCATATCGCGATGCAGAGCATTCGCGAAAATGCGCAGAACAACCGTCAGATCGCGCATACGACTGAAGCGATCGCCGAAGCGACCAGCACCCTCTCGACCGAAATCGTCACCCAATCCCGGAAGAGCCGCTACGACAAGAGGATGGTCTCAGCGCAAGGGTGTACGATCGAGGGGTAGTCTGCCTCTTTTTTACCTGAATATGGTATCATAGGTAAACTGTTCAGGAGAGATAAATGGCTAAAACAATGATAGCAAGTCTGATTGCAGCGCTGATGTTCAGTGGCTGCGGTGTCGGTTCCGTCGTGGCGCTCCCTTTCAAGGCGGCAGGTGCTGCGGTCAATGTCGTCGCCCCGGATGTGGTGGGCGATACGATCTCGGGTGTCGGTGATGTTGCCGATACCGTGATTCCTTTCTAAGCGGCGCCGTGGAACTGAAAACCTTTCTGCTCAGACTGACGACGGGGCTTCCCCGAAACGAAGTCCCTCCCGCATATCTCGAACTGCTCGAGGATCTGCTGCTGACCCCTGCGATCAAAGTGAGCGAGACACACTACAAACTCGACTCCAGATACCGTTTCGGAACTGTCGATATATCGCGAAACGGCAAGGGGTATCTGGCGGTGCTCGGAGAGAAAAACGAGAAAGATCTGATGATCGAAGGGCATGATCTCGGCGGCGCGGGCAAAGGGGATATCGTCCTGGCGAAGCGTCTCTTTGCCAGAGGACGCCCCAAAGCCAAAGTGGTGCTGGTGATCAAAAAAGCGTTCGATGTCAGTGTGGGCTACACCAAAAAGAGCGAGGGCAAGATCGTCGTCGCGCATATCAAGACCGATCTGCCGATCGAGACGGCGCTCACCAAAAAAGCGCTCGAAGCGATGCCCCTGGGAACGGTACTCAAGATTGACAACTATACGATGCAGGTGAAAGAGGTGCTGGGAGAGCTTGACGATCCCCGAGTCGATGAAAAGATTTCTCTCGCGATCTACAACAAAAAAGAGTTTTTTCCCAAAGCATGCGAAGAGGAGGCAAAACGCTACGGAGACTCGGTCGACAAAACAGGCTACCCGGAACGTACCGATCTGACGCATCTGGCTTTCTGTACGATCGACCCCCCGGATGCGAAGGATTTCGACGATGCAATCTTCTTTGATACCAAAACGCATACCCTCTATGTCGCGATCGCGGATGTGAGTAGTTACGTCACCCCGCACAGTGCGCTCGACAAAGAGGCGCGTGAACGCGGCTTCACGATCTACCTGCCGCACAAGTCGATCCCGATGCTGCCCCGGACCCTGAGTGAAAATATCTGTTCGCTCAAGCCCGATGAAGACCGTCTCGCTTTCGTCTACAAAATCAGGCTCGATCCCGAAAGTGGCGAAAGCCTCAGCGAAACGTTGATCGAAGGGGTGATCCACTCCCGCAGACGCTACACCTATGACCGGATCGACCAGTTTCTGGCAGGCGACTTTTCGGAGAAAGATGCGACAGATGAGGAGATTCTTTCTTTCTTGTTACCGTTGCAGAAGCTTCTGATGCGGATCCGCCACAAACGTCTGCAGAGCGGGTGTGAATTTCGCAGCGAAGAGGTACGTATGCAGCTGGACGAGCACCAGAATCTGATCGGGCTGCGTGTCGAACACGAGACCCCCTCGCATGCACTGATCGAAGATGCGATGCTGCTGGCCAACAAGGCGGCGGCCAAAGCGATGGAGCAGGGGATCTTCAGAACGCACGAGCGTCCCTCGGAACAGCGTATCGAAGAGTTGCTCGACGATCTGGCGCTGATCGGTATCTTTACCGATGAGAAGAGTGACAATATTTACGCCATGATCCGGTCGCTTCAGAAGCATGCAGACGAGAAGGGTATCCGTGAAGAGGTCGACAAGCTGATCATTCGTGCGCAGCAACAGGCGCTCTACCATCATGAAGACAGCGGACACTTCGGGCTTGGTTTCGAACACTATACCCACTTTACTTCCCCGATACGACGCTATAGCGATCTGATCGTCCACCGTCTGCTGCGGGCACAGTTGCATCATGACCAAAAAACAAAAGAGGATATCCTCAGAGATATCGATGTGGTGGCGACACGTGTGAGCGAACTGGAGCGGGAAGCGGCCAAAGTAGAGTGGGACTACATGGACCGCAAATATGCCAGATATGCCGATCTGCACAGAGGTGCCCTTTTCAAGGGACGTATCACCGATGCAGAGCGTGTTCCGGTGGTACACTTCGAAGAGGGGCTGTTAACGGGTGCACGTGCCTTTCTGCTCGATCACGATGTCGATCTCTTCGCTGAAGTGCGGGTGGAGATCACCGATGTGCATATCCCCCAGGCGAAGATCATCGGGCAGATCAGGGAGTACCTGAGCGACGATGTATAGACGCGATCTCGATGCGCTGATTTCCCGAAATGCGCTTCCCTCCGCGCTGCTGCTCTACGGCGAGCCCTGGTTCAGCGACCACTATGCCAAAAAGATTTTGCCGATGTGGGGAGAGCGGGAGAATATCCTCTCCTTCTACTTCGACGAGTACCACTATGAGAGTGCCCGCAGCTTTATCGCGCAGCCTTCGCTCTTCGGCGATGTCAATATCCTCTATATCCGAAGCGACAGGAAGATTCCCAAGAAGGAGCTCGATGCGCTGATCGCACTTTGTCAAAAGAATCCGACAAGCTACTTTCTGCTGCACTTCAGTGGCGAAGATCGTGTCGGGAAGGAGTTGCAGAAATCCTTCACCAAAAAGAGGGGAGGTGATTTTACCCGCTTCTTCAAACCCAACATGGGGGAAGCGATCGCGATGATGCGCCACAAAGCGCAGGAGCTTGGGCTCGAGATCGAGAATTTCACGCTGCAGCATCTCTTCACGCTGCAGCATGAAGCGTTGTCACTCTGTATGAACGAGCTTGAGAAGCTCGCACTGCTCAACAAACCCATTACCGTTTCGGATATCGACACGCATGTCTACGGTATGGGGACACTCTCACTCGACGCCTTTATCGTACGGCTGCTGAACAGAGAGGATGTCCGCGAAGATCTGGAGCGTCTGCTCGAGAGTACGGGGGATGAGATCCGCATCGTCAATGCGATCACGAACTATATCACACAGCTGATGCTTTTTCATATCTACATCAAAGTACACGGGCGCTACGATGTTACAGAGATCGTGGGATATCCCCTGCCGCCCCAGATGGTTAAGGAGCGTGCTGCGATGAGCATCAGGTTTCGTCTGCAGACCTACCGGAAGCTTCTCGAACACCTCATGCTGTGCGAACATGCGTTGAAACTCTCTACGGCGATCGATAAAAACAGTTATCTGATCTCCGCTTTAATAAAACTTCAAACATATTTAGAGTAAAATCGCGATCACCTCAATTTATGAGGCGAAGAAACCTTGCTCTTTTTGTCAAAAAAAGAGCTGGAAAACCACAAGGAGAAATATAGATGAGACATTATGAACTGTTGTTTGTACTCAAGCCGACTCTGACCGAAGAGGAAAACAAGGAGCGTTTCGAACACGTCAGGGGTATTCTCGAGAAGAACGGTTGTGAGATCGCAAGCATCGACGATATGGGTGTGCGCAAACTGGCATACGAAATCGACAAACACGAAAGAGGGCACTACTACGTGGTCTATTACAAAGCTGATCCGGCAGTGATCGACGAGATCCTCAGAAACCTCAGATTTACCGAAGAGGTAATCCGATTTCTGAATGTCAAATATACCAATAAAAAAGAGATCGAAAACTGGGAAAAACTGGTCAAGGGAACTTTTAACAAGAAAGAAGAGAAACCTGCAGCGCCTGCTCCAAAAGAGGAAACACCCGCTGCGGAAGCAAAGAGTGAAGCACCTGCGGAAAAAGCCGAATAGGCAAAGGAAGAGCACATGTTCAACAAAGTGATTCTTGTGGGGAACCTCACGAGAGATATCGAGCTTCGATACACTCCCAGCGGTACTGCCGTCGGAAATACCGGCATCGCCACGAGCCGGAAATTCAAAAGCGCGGACGGGCAGCAGAAAGAAGAGGTCTGTTTCGTTGATCTCACTTTTTTCGGCAGAACGGCGGAAATCGCAAACCAATATCTGCGCAAAGGTTCCAAAGTGCTGGTCGAAGGGCGTCTGAAATATGACACCTGGGAAGATCAAAACGGCGGCAGACGTTCGAAGCATTCGATCACAGTGGAAAACATGACGATGCTCGATTCAAAAGGATCGGGACCCGCAGCCGACCAGCAGGGTGGCGGCTACGGACAGCAGCCGTCAGGCGGTAACTATGGCGGGGGTCAGGGAGACTATGGTCAGTCCAAAGGCTATCAGCAGCCTCAGCAAAAGAGACCGGCACCCGATACCTCTGCGGGAGAGAAGATTCCCGAGATCGATATAGACGATGACGAGATCCCTTTTTAGCGGCTCGTCGCACTGAAAACATTATGAAATAAGAAGGAACAAAATTATGGCAGAAAGAAGAAAATATTCAAAAAAATATTGCAGATACTGTGAAGCGAAAGTCGATTTTTTAGACTATAAACAACCCTCAAGCTTTAAATTTTCTCTCTCCGAGAGATACAAGATCATGCCAAGACGTCTGACAGGCAACTGTAAAAAGCATCAGGAGATGGTGGAGCAGGCGATCAAGAGAGCCAGACATGCAGCGATCGTCCCATACGTTGCGAGCAGAAAGAGAGTGATCGAAAATCCTTTCGCAGACCTGAAGTAGCGACAAACACCGGCAGGAACCTCTCCTGCCGGAAATACTTATTAAAATAATTTAATTTTAAACTATTAACTCCAATTTATATTTACTTTTATCAAAATCTGTGTACAATATATCCAACCCATAAGGATATAGCAGCATGGAAGTCAGAAAAAACAGTGAAATCAGCAGTGAACTGCATACGCTCTTTGTCAGAATGGTGCCCGAGAGCAAGCATGTCATAGATCGCAAGAAAAACATCTACCAGTGGCGCCCGAAATATCGTGTATTTACCCTCTATATCGAACGTTTCAAGGAGCTCAAGCGCGGTTTGCACTCCGTATTCAACGAACTTCGACAGGCAAAACGGGAGGATTATCTGGAGATACGTATCAACTCCGGCGGCGGTTCGGTCAACGAGGGGATTCAGTTCTACAACCTCATGCGTGAAAAGTTCCATGGGCGTACATGTGCCTATCTCGACAACCATGGGTACAGCATGGGGGCGCTGCTCTTCTGTATGGCGGACAAACGTGTCGTCTATCCCTATTCGGATCTGATGTTTCACAATTACGCTTCTTCTGTCAGCGGCAAAGGCGGCGAACTGAAGGCCAGGCTGGAGCACAGAGACAGATTGTTGCGAACTTTTTTCAAAGAGATGATCGTTCAAAAAGGCTTTTTGAGCAGTGATGAGTTTGACGAGATGGTGATCGGACGGGATTTCTGGATGGATGTCGAAGAGATGTGCCGACGCGGTATCGCCACGCATGTCATCGTCGAAAACCGTGAGATCAAGGCAAAAAAATACCTCAAACTTATCAAAGAGGAGAAGAAAGAGGAAGCTTAATACAATCCTCTCTGCTCAGTGAATAGCGCTCCGAGACTCTTCTCGAAAAAAACCCTGAAAAGATCCCGGGGCCTCTCCCTTTTCCCGACCTCTTCGAAGTCGGCATCGCGATACTCCTTTTTAAGCTGCGCTTTGAGTTTGTAGAGATTGGTGATTTTGTCGACAAGTATACCCCTGATCTCCGGCATCGAAGCGATATAGACTTTTCCTTCTGCGAATCGCTGCATCTTTTTGATATCGACGCCCCTGTTGTGCGCCACATCTGTCAGGAAGTTGCGATACGCGGGTTTGAGCAGTTGCTTTTCGATATAGGATCTGTTTTCAGGACTCATCTCTTTGAGAAGCGAGAAGGGCTGTTTGAACTTTCCGGCAGTGATGGTATCTTCCTTGACACCCAGTTTCTGTGCCAGTTCACTCAGATTGTAGTGTGGCAGTATCACACCTATAGAGCCGACAATCGCATTTTTATTGGCATAGATCGGTTTGATTGCCGAAGCGATATAGTAAGCGCCGCTTGCCGCCATGTCATCGACATACATCGTGACGGGCATTGTTTTGTTGAGATCTTTCAGGTACTCTGCAAACTCCTGCGATGCGACCGGCGATCCGCCGGGACTCGATACGTCGACCAGCAGTGCTTTGTAGGACTTCTCTTTTTTGATTTTGTCGATCGATGCAATCAAGTGCTCGACATATTTTCCGGTAATCGGCTGATCCAGATGGAGGAGGGCGATTTTTCGGGTATGCGCCGCCGAGGCGAACGGATTTTTGATATCGAAGAAATCGATAAAGAGTGCACCTATGAAAATAATTTCGGCGATAAAGAGCAGAATAAAACCGTACTGTTTGATAGATGAGATGGCGATCTCTTTTTTCAGTTTTTTGATCTCAAGATCTTTTGTTTCCATAAAAATATAATCTCCTATGAAATATTTATATAATTCTCATATTAGCATACAATCTCTAACCGAAAGTCAACGACACGTTGTGGAGAGTGATCCCCTATCTTTTTCTACCTCTGCGTGAGCGGTTATTATAGCGCGAAGGGGTGGGGTTTCTTTTCGTAGAAACGCCTTTTTCTCCGGTATGGTCAGGGCGTTTCCTGCGCACCGTTGCTTTGAGGAGACGGTTGGATTTGAGTGAAGCTTCGCAATAGCGATTGACACGTACGCGTGCAAGTTCCGCCTCTTTTGAGTCAGGAAAGAGTTCCGGAAACTTATAGGCAAGCCAGAGGTAGAGGCTGATCTTTTTGACTTCGTCTTCTGCTTTGAGCAGTTCGAGCTCTGTTTTGGCGATACCACTGGTGTTGACAGAAGATTTATAGTGTACAACCTCTTTTTTGATGATCGCATTGACATAGAAGTTCCATGCACTTTTGACGAGTGGGGACTTGGTACTGACAGGTGCCTGTGAGAGTATGTACTTTTCTTCGAGCGAGAGTCCCTTTTTAGCCCTGAGTTGTTGCGAAAGTTCATGCATGGAAGAGATTTTATCCGCTTTTAAGGGACCGGTGAAGCGCATATGTTTGCTGTAGTATCGCAATATCGTTTCAAGATCTGTCGTCTTGAGGTGTTTGGAGAGTTCAAGGATCTGAAAAGTAGTCGGCTTTACTTCGAAAGGGGGTTTGATGGTACGCAGCGGGGAGTGAAACATCGCGTCTA
>JANTHT010000021.1 GCA_024762235.1 Sulfurospirillum sp. | reverse complement strand
CTATATCGCATCTTTTATTCTAAAACAGATGTAGATATTTTCGTGTAGATCGTGTTTTGTGCTATATAGTTTAATTAAATATTCATATATTTAAACTATAATATTAAAATAAAACAATATTAAGAAAGTAGATGCGTATATTTTTGACACTCGATTACGAACTCTTTTCCGGTGCCAATCCCGGCAGTGTGGAGAAGACGATACTTCTTCCGACCAGAAAGCTTCTGGAGGTGGCCGACCGGCATGATGCGAAATTTGTCTTTTTCGTCGACAGTGGCTATCTGGCGCGGCTGCGCCACTTCGCGGACACCTACCCTTCGGCCGGAGCGGACTACGATGCGGTGCGCGCGCAGATCGAAGCGCTTGACAACGCGGGGCATGACATTCAGCTCCATATCCATCCCCACTGGGAAGATTGCACCTACGATGCAAACGGCTGGCATATGGATACCTCCCGTTTCCGTATTCACAGTTTCAGTGAAGCGGAGATCGACGATATCGTCGGACGCTATAAAAGCGCTTTGACAGAGATCGTCGGTGAGAATATCTTCGCCTACAGGGCAGGGGGGTGGTGTCTGCAACCTTTTGACAAACTGAGGCCAGCACTCAAAAAACATGGTATCCGGCTCGACAGCACCGTCTATGAAGATGGTCTCAACAGTTCGCAGACGCACTACTATGACTTTCGCGGCATGCCGCACAAGACACTTTACCGCTTCGAAGAGGATCCGGTCAGGGAGGATCCGCAGGGTTACTTTGTCGAAGTGCCTATCAGCACCTATGCCGTCAGTCCGCTCTTCTTCTGGCGATTTGCCTGGACGAAGAAGCTCGGCAGCAGTGACCACAGAGTCTATGCCGACGGTGTGGGGGCGGGAGGTACCTCCGGCGCCTCCATGGTGCGCATGCTGACCCGACCGACGAAGTCACTCGTTTCGATGGACGGTCTGCGCGCCTCGCTGCTGCAAAAAGCGCTCGACGCCAATGCCCGCAAAGAGCCTGACGGCAACTTCGTCGTGATCGGACACCCCAAAGCGGTGACACCCTATTCGTTACGGGAATTGGATCGTTTTTTGCAGCGTGCGTCAAAGAAGCGGCACAGCGTCGGGACTTTTGCCTCTTATATGTAAAAGGGGCACTAAGGAGATGTTGAGGAGATCTCAGAGAAATCGATGCAACGGGGCAACTTCACCGCTTCCTGGCATCGTCACTTTTTTACAGCCAAATGCGCTATCTTTGACAATCTTCTCCTGATATAAAGAAACTATCTCGCTTGTCGATATAGAGAGCAATTAAACGCTATATAAAAGGATTAAAATGAGTTTTTCATTTGACAGTGTCGTCCATCTCTACCGGGACACCTACTACAAGATGCCTCAGTCTCTCAAAACCTTTCTCGGAACAATATATGGGAACATACCGATGGAAGTGCGTTTCGGAAAGCTCTATAGCGAATATCTCAAGCGCTTCCGGGAGTTCGAAGAGGCCGACGAACAGTTCAAGATGGATTTTGTCTACAACAAGACACTCGAGACGCTGATCTTCGCCGAAGAGAATATCCCCTTCTACAAAGAGCACTTTCAAAAGCATGGCGTCTCTGCCAGAGATTACAAGTCGCTCGACGACCTGAAGCGCTTCCCGTCGATCAGCAAACATGACATCAAGGCCAATCTCGACCGCATGTATACAGACAAAGTGGAGAAACCGGTGGCGTACTTCAGCGGCGGGTCGCTCTCTACGCCGACGCAGTACTTCCAGCCGCTCTACACCAGCCGTGCCAAGCACAAAGCCTACTCCGTCTATACGCTGGCCAAAGTGGGATACAAATACCGTGACAGGACGCTGCTGCTCAAGGGTCGGGAAGTCTCCAAACCGGATCAGAACATCTTCTGGGAGTATGAGCCGGTTGACAACTATCTCTACCTCTCCAACAACTACATGAATTCGGATAAATTTCCGCTCATGTACGAACAGGCGAAGAAGTTCAGACCCAAATTTGTCTTCGGATATCCGAGCGCGGTGCTGAGCTTCATTGCGATGTGCAAAAAGTATGGTCTGCCGCCGCTCGATATCGAAGGGGTTATCGTCTCTTCCGAGAGTATCTACGAACCCGACTTCAAAGAGATCAAAGCGTTCTTCGGTGAAGATGTCAATATCCTGGCCGACTACGGCCATACGGAGCGGGTCGTCGGTGCATGGCGTCTCAACTTCGACAACTACCACTTCGTCAACGCCTACGGAACGCCGCGTATCGTCGACGACGAGATCGTCGGTACTTCGTTCGACAACTTCGTCATGCCGTTTGTCAACTTCAAAACAGGCGATATGGTTTCCGGGGAGAAGATCTATTTCGAGGGGAGCGATATCGCCAAAGAGGTGACCAATATCGAAGGGCGTACACAGGATTTCCTCGTGACTGAAGATGAGCGTCTCGTATCGATCACGACGATGTGCGGCGGGCAGCATCTGCCGCTGGACATGATCCGCAACATCCAGTACCGACAGAACGAACCGGGCAAAGTGACGGTACTGGTCGAGAGCCAGACGGGAGATGTCGACAAAGAGCATGTCATCGCCGGTATGAAGAAACTGGTACGTGACGGTATCGACTTCGACGTCGAAGTGGTCGACAAGATCGAAAAGAGTGCCCGCGGCAAACGTATCATCTGCAAACAGGGTCTGGATATCGAAAAGATTCGTAAAAAACAGTAAAAACGCTTCGCCTCCTGTAAAGGATCGCTCCTTTCGGGAGAAGCGCTCATAAGGAAACGATACCGTGTTTGCAAAACTCAAAGCGCTGCTGGCCAACGAGGGGACGCTCTTTTTCATCTCCAACCTCGTCTACAGCTTCTCAACCTATCTGATCGCGCTTCTGATCCCCTACCGGCTCAATATCGAAAGTATGGCAGGATTCTCCGCGGCGTTTAACATCGTCATGATGCTGATCTTTGTCTTTGAGTTCGGGCTGACCGTCAGCTATCTGCGGTTCAATCAGATCTACCGCATCTCAGACCAGATCAACGCTACAATCCAGATTGGCATCTTCATACTGCTTTTTATTCTGTCGCAGACGGCGTTGGGCAGATATGCCGATATCTTCTTCGGCGTACAAAATCTGGGAATCGCGCAGAGTTACATCTATCTCTCGATCTTCGCCCTGCTGAGCTGGATATTTTTCAAGACAACGCTGCTGGCCAAAAAACGGATCAAGTTCATCATCGTAAACTCGTTCGTGATATTGGCAGCCAGAGTCGCGTTTCTAATCTATATCCTTTTCTTTGTCACGGATATCGATCTGGACACGATCTATCTCGATCTCTTTATCCTGCCCTTTGCACTTGTGATCGTGCTCAATATGCAGTACAACTTCTCTTTTCTGGCAGCATGCCGCCAGAAGGTGCGCAACCCGGCGTTTCGGCACCTCTTCTGGCACAGGGCGAAGCAGTTCATCCTATTCTCTGCGCTGACCTATATCATCAACGGGCTCTACATCTATACCAATCGCTACGCGATCATCTACATGGTCGATACGAAGATGACGACCACACTGGCGGAACTGGGATATGCGATGAGTTTCGGGGGATTGATCATGATCTTCATCTCATCGCTGCGCTCCTATTTTCTCTCGAAGTTCAACATGTCGCAGATGGATGCGGTGATGGCGCATATTCACAGGCTTAAACGATACAGATGGATCGTGCTGGGGGGCGGCACCGTCGTTTCGGCACTGATCGCGGGGGTGGTCTATCTGATCAAACCGGGATATCTCTCCATCGATTCGGCGATCTTTGTCTTTATCCTCATCTATGCGAGCATCGTAATCGCCTATCTGAGTCTCTTCAGTCTGCTTTCCAAAACGTTCAACTTCAACATGCTGGAGCTCAGACTCAATATTATCCGTCTGTTGCTCGTGATCGCGGCGGTGCATATGATTTTTGCCCGCTATCCGATCGCCGGTTTCGTCGCGATCAACCTCGCCATCACAGGGGTGGAGTACTACTTCGCCCGTACGGTGCTCAAAAAAATCTATCAGAAAGAGAAATCAGGAGTCGAACATGTCTGAAAAAGTGTATCAAAAAAAGATCATGCTCATCGGCCCGAAATATGCGGCCGATCTGAAGGAGGCGGGCGGTGTCACGGTACTCTTCGAACAACTGCTCGAAGATATGCGTGAACTGGGTGTCGACCATCTGGCGATCAACTCCAACAAAAACTGTTACAGAAATATCGCCGAAACCTTCTTTATTGTGATGAAGGAGTTTTTGACAAATCTGCGCCGGTACGATCATGTCTCCATTCACGGGACTGCCAATCACTACATCATGATCGCACCGTTTGTGATCTTCTTCGCCAAAATGTTTGGCAAGAGCGTCTCTCTGCGCAAATTTGCCGGAAACTTCAACGATATCTACGAAAAGAGCGGACCGGTGAAGCAGGGACTCATCCGCTATGTGCTCAAAAATGCGGATCTGAGTTTTTTCGAGACCAAATACCTCGTCGAATATTTTAAAAAATTCAATCCATACACCTTCTGGTTTCCCAATGTACGCCGGCGCCCTGAAGGGATGGCACCCAAAAGCGATTTCAACAGACGTTTCGTCTACATCAGCCATCTGAAAGATGAGAAGGGGACGCAGGAGTTGCTCGAAGCGTGTCAAAAACTCGACGACTCTTTCGATGTCAAAATCTACGGTCCGGTGCATGAAGCCAAATATACACCGGAGTATGTCGCGCAGTACAACACCAGCTACGAAGGTTCACTCACCCCAAAAGAGGTGGTCGAAAAGCTTCAGGAGTCTGATGTGCTGGTGCTTCCGAGCCACAGGGAAGGGTACCCTGGTATCGTCATCGAAGCCTATTCGGCAGGGCGTCCGGTACTGGTGACAAATCTTCCGGCGATCGCCGAGATCGTCGAAGATGGTGAGACAGGATTTTTGGTGGAGCCCAAAGATGTGGAGAGTCTGGTGGAGGGATTTTACAAATTCAGCGTAGAGAACTACCCGCGTCTCTCCCAAAACGCTTACAACGCCTTTGAACAGTTCGATTCGCTCCCCCAGACCAAAAAGTTTCTGGAGAAGATCGAAGCGCTGTAACACCTATTTGAAGAGGATGCTTCCCAGTCGCAGCATGTTCGAACCGCAGCGTACGGCCAGTTCGAAGTCGTTGCTCATGCCCATCGAGCAGTATTTGGCTCCTTTATCTCTGAGCTTGTCGTAGATTTTGAAAGTCGTTTCGAAACTCTCTCTGATCTTCACTTCGTCGTCGGTATGGGCTCCGATCGTCATGACGCCTTTGAGGGTGACGTTGTCGAGTTCTTCGTAGATTTTAAGGTACTCTTCGACTGCTTTTTCGGGTGCGATGCCCGCTTTGCTCTCTTCACGGGCGCTGTTGATCTGCAGCAGGATGGGCTGTTTCTTCCCTTTTGCCGCGGCACGCTTGTCTATCTCGACCGCCATTTTGTAATCTTCACACGACTGGATCAGGGCGGGAGAGATATCCAGCAGTGCATTGATCTTGTTGGTCTGCAGTCGCCCTATGAAGTGCCACTCCAGCGGAAGGTCTTCGAGTGCCTCTGCTTTGGCTTTCATGTCCTGCACGCGGTTTTCGCCGAAGGCGCGCTGTCCAACCTCATAGAAGTCGCGTATCGCTTCGGCACCGACATATTTGCTGACGGCGACGATCTTGATGATCTGATGCTCGTTGGTTTCCAGCCGTACCGCTTCGATACGGGAAAGTACTTCGTCGAAATTTTTTTCGTAGTGTGTCATCGCGCTATCCTCTCATGATACGTAAAATATCGTTGTAGGTGGTAAATGCCATCAGCGAAAGCAGCAGTACCCACCCGGCTACGGTCAGATTGTAAAAGACCTTTTCACTCGGCGGTCGTTTGAAGAGCATTTCGTAGAGATTGAAGACGATATGCCCGCCGTCGAGTGCCGGAATCGGCAACAGGTTCAAAACCCCAAGGTTGACGGAGATGAGTGCGGCGAGGGCAAAGAGCGTCGTGATCCCGATGGCGCTGGCCTGTGACGTCACCTGCACGATCGAGACGATCCCGCCCATCTGGCTCGCCGGAACGACCCCCTCTATCAGTTTCTCCAGGCTTCGTACGATCAGACCTGTTGCCCAGACCGTCTTCTCCCATGCATAATGGAACACATCGTTCACCGAGTGCATCGGTATCTTGACGAACGCTCCGGAAGGAGCGATACCGATCATCTTTTTGTGAATCTTTTCACCGAAGATCGAGCGTGCTTCCTGCACTTTGGGCGTGAGGATGAAATTTTGCAGTTTGCCGTTACGTTCGACCGTCACCTGCAGCGGTCCTGCCGATGTGGTGATGATCTTGCCGATATCCTCCCATATCTGAACTCTCTGGCCGTTGATGGCGACGATTCTGTCTTTGGGTTTGAGCCCCGCTTCCGCTGCGGGAGAGTTTTCGATCGTCTGCCCGACAGTGGGGGCGAGTGCATCGGCTCCGATGATGGCGATTGCGATGTAGAGGAGAAAAGCGAGCAGGATGTTGGCAAAGGGGCCCGCAAGAAGTATAACGATTTTCTGCCACGGTTTTTTGGACATATAGCTGTCCGGATCGTCACTCTTTTTACTCAGGTCGAAATCATCCTGCCCCTTCATGCGAACGAATCCGCCCAGCAGCATCGGATAGAAAGCGTAGGTGGTCTCTCCCCACCTCTTTTTCCAGAGTGGTTTGGTGACGAGAATGGGCATCCCGAGACCGAACTCTTCGACTTTGACGCCGAAGAAGCGTGCTGCGAGAAAGTGCCCCCACTCATGAAAGATGATCAGCGCCGAAAGTACGGCGAGCGATACCAAAATACCCATCAGTCAAAAAATCCTTTAATATATTCTGCACCCGAATAGAGTGTCAGTGCCACGGCTGCCCACAAGAGTTCGTTGCCGTAGGGCCAGTTCATCAGCAAAAACCCGATCGCGATCATCTGCAGGACCGTTTTCGCCTTGCCTGCAAGCGATGCGGAGACACTTCTGCCTTCCGCGGCCGCCTGTATCCTGAGTCCGGTGATGAAAAACTCGCGCGTCAGGATGATGAAGACCGCCCAGGGACTCGCTCTGTGGATATAGACCAGGCCCAGAAAACCTGCGAGCATCAACATCTTGTCCGCCAACGGATCGAGAATGCCGCCCAGTTTCGTGATCTGGTTCCAGCTTCTGGCGATAAAACCGTCGAAAAAATCGGTCACCGATGCAATCACGAATATGAGTGCGGCTGCATAATCGAGCCATGTCACATGTATATCGGCAAAAATAGCGCTGTCACGATCGACCAGCAGCCAGAACATCAGCGGCGCCATCGCGATACGCAGCAGCGCCAGCAGATTGGGAAGATTCAGCATTTGGTGTTGAATGTGGTACCGCCTTCGATAAGGAGGGTCTGCGCCGTGATCCACGACGCTTTGTCACTGCAGAGGAAGAGACAGGCACCGGCGATATCTTCGGGTTGTCCGATACGCCCCAGAGGTGAAGCCTGTTCGGTCTTCTGCTTCACCTCTTCGTAGTTGACGAAGGCTTTGAGGGCATCGGTGTCGATCGGTCCGCCGCTGACGGCGTTGACGCGGATATTTTTCTCTCCCAGCTCCATCGCCGCGTAGCGCACCATCGCTTCGACCGCCGCCTTGTTGGTACCGTGTCCCGCATAGTTTTCGATGTAGGTGATGTTTCCGGTGGAGCTCATCGAGATGATACTGCCGCCACCCACTTTTTCCATCCGTTTGGCTGCCTCCTGCGCACCGACGACAAAGGCGTTGACCGTCGCGGTATAGATGTTGTTGAGACCGCGAGGTTTGAGTTTCATGAACTTTCCGTAACCTCCGACGACCGCACGTCCGTAGATCATGGCGTTGGAGATAAAGTAGTCGACACGGTCGAAATCTTTGTCGATCTCCTGGTAGAGCGCTTTGTAGGTTTCGGGTTCCAGAACATTGAAAGGGTAGTATCTGGCTTTGACCCCATACTTTTTCTCCAGATCGTCGGCGATCTCTCTGGCGGCCTCTTCGTTGGAGTTGTAGGTGAAGGCGACATTGACACCCGCTTTGGCGAACTCGTAGACGGTCGCTTTGCCGATCCCCTTGGTAGCGCCGCTGATGACCAGTGTTTTGCCTTTCATATTCTCATACATCTATAATCCTTTGATCTCATATTTTTTGAGTGTCTCTTCGATACGTCTGTAGTTTTCGGGACTCGGATTGACCAGTGGCAGTCGATATTCGAGTGTGGGCATCAATCCCGCGATATGCATCGCCGCTTTGATGGGAATGGGATTGGAGTCGCAGAAGAGGACACTGTTGATATCGTAGAGCGCGTCGTTGATCGCTTTGGACTTCTTGTACTCTTCCCGCATACCGAAGTGGGTCAGATCCGCGATCTTGTCAGGAAGCAGGTTGGAGGTGACGGAGATGACGCCTGTACCGCCGTTGGAGATGAGGGGGTAGTTGATCATGTCGTCACCGCTGATGACCGCGAGTTTCGGCTCTTTTGCCAGGAGTTCGACGCAGCGCTGGATCGAGCCTGTCGCCTCTTTGATACCGTAGATATTGTCACAGGCATGAAAAAGTTTGATCGTCGTTTCGGCGAAGAGGTCGACACCGGTACGCCCGGGGACGTTGTAGAGCAGTACCGGTATCTCGACACTGTTGGCGATCGCTTCGTAGTGTTTGAAGAGGCCGAACTGCGGCGGTTTGTTGTAGTAGGGCGTGACGGAGAGGATACCGTCGGCACCATGCTTCTGGGCAAACTGTGCCAGCTCTACCGCTTCGTGCGTCGCATTGCTTCCGGCACCTGCGAGGACTTTGGTCCCGGATCCCTTGCATGTCGCCACCGCGATCTCGATACACTCCTTGTGCTCGGAGTGGCTGAGAGTGGCACTCTCTCCGGTCGTTCCGACGGGGACGACGGCATCGATACCGTTGGCGATCTGTCTTTTGATCAGTTTCTCGTAGGTTTCGGTATCTATTTTGTTGTTTTTAAATGGTGTAATGAGCGCGGTCATCGCGCCGACTGGTCCACTCATTTTTGCTCCTTCTCTTCTTGGTCCGCCAATTTACGCAGGATGACGGTTGTCGAATTTTTACGTCTGAAATAGCGCTGTGCGACTTTTCTGATCGTGTCGGGTGTCAGTTCGGAGAGACGCTCCTCATAGTGCAGAAGCGGTTCGAGGTCCCCTCTTGCCGCATAGCTGCCGAAGATATTGACCAGAGACTGTGAATCCTGCATGCTGAAGATAAAGTCGGAACGGGTGTTGATCTTCACTTTTTGCAGTTCCGATTCGGTCACGCCCCCGGTTTTGAGTTTTTCGATCTCTTCCCAGAGTACCTTTTCGACCGTTTCCGCTTCGACTCCCGGATTGCAGACGGCCAGAAAGAGGAAGATGCCCGGATCTTTGTTCTCCATATTGTAGGCGGAGATCGAGTTGACGAGTTGCATTTTGTCGATCAGGAGGGCATTGAGACGGCTGCTTTTGCCACTGCTGAGCAGTTCGCTGATCGCGGAGAGTGCCACCTGGTCGGGATCTCTGAAGTCGGGTATATGAAAAGCGATCGCCAGCATCTGCACTTCGCTCTCTTTGTCGATCTCGATCCGTTTGGCGCCATCCTGCGGCGGCTCGATCTGATGGTTTCTGCGAATTGTCCCACTGTTTGGAATCTTGCCGAAATGTTTCTGCGCCTCTTTGAAAACCAGTTGGGGGTCGATATCTCCGGCGACGACGAGCAGGGCGTTCTGCGGCTGGTAGTACATTTTGTGAAACGCACGGATATCGTCGATCGTCCAGTGTTTGATATCTTCGACGAAACCGATCGGTGTCCAGTGATAAGAGTGGTAGATATAGGTGTTGTTGAAGAGCCGGAAGTAGAGATATCCGAAAGGGTTGTTGTCGGTGCGCCATCTGCGCTCTTCGAGCACGACGTTGCGTTCGGGCTGGAACTCTTCATCTTTGAGGCTCAGGTTCTGCATCAGCTCGGCGAAGAGTTCCAGCGACTTGTCGAGGTTTGCCGAGGAGGACTTGATGAAGTACTGCGTATAGTCGAATCCCGTCGATGCGTTGTCGACGCCTCCGAAACCTTTGACGATTTCGTCGAACTGCCCCGCTTTGAGGTTTTTGGTCGATTTGAAGTTGAGATGCTCGAGCATATGCGCGATACCGCTCTTGCCCATCACTTCGTCCCCGCTTCCCACTTTGTAGAAGATATCTGTCGTGATGACACCGGAGTCGTTCTGCATCGGTATGACGAGGATCTGTAATCCGTTGTCGAGTTTTTTTGTATAGTGTTTTGGCAGCGTGTTTGCCATACATACTCCTGTCAATAGTAGTAAAATAGTGATAAATTTGATCATGTTCTGTCCGCTCCGATCACTTCGGATATCTGTGTGAATCCATCCCTCTTCATCAGTTGCAGCAGACGACGGTTGATCTTTGCCGCAAGAGAAGGCCCTTCGAAGATAAAGGCGGAGTAGATCTGGATCAGACTCGCCCCCGCCCGCAGACGCCGGTAGGCTTCGTCACCGTCACCGATCCCGCCGACGGATATGAGTGTCGTCCGGCCGTAGAACGCCTTTGCGACCTTTTCGAAGAGTGAAAAACTCTTCTCTTTCAACACCTCTCCGCTGAGACCGCCGAACCCTTTGGCATCGGGAATGAGAGAGTAGTCTATGGTGGTGTTGGTCGCGATAATCCCTTTCGCACCGTTTTGCAGTGCGATATCGCAGATGGAAAGGGCTTCACGCTCTTCCAGGTCGGGTGCGATCTTGAGCAGCACCGGTTTGGTCGTGAGGTCCGTGGCGAGTGTGAAGAGTTCACTGATGAAAGATTCGTTTTGCAGATCCCGCAGTCCGGGTGTGTTGGGAGAGGAGATATTGATGACGATGTAGTCACAGAACGCTTTAAAGGCGTTGATCAGCACTTCGTAATCCTTGATCGCGTCACTTTCGGGTGTCGTTTTGTTTTTGCCGATATTGGCTCCGAGGGGAATCGCATAGGGGTAGAGTCGTGCGACACGCTCTTTCACTTTCGTCATCCCGTCGTTGTTGAATCCCATGGCGTTTTGAAGCGATCTCTGTTCGGGATAGCGAAAGAGCCGCGGTTTGGGGTTGCCCTCCTGCGGACGGGGTGTGACGGTACCGTATTCGACAAAACCGAAGCCCAGCGCTTCGAGGAAGGGAATCATTGTCGCGTTTTTATCGAAGCCCGCCGCCATTCCGACGGGATTGGGGAAGTTGACATCGAAAAGCTCCTGTGAAAGCCTGCTGTCGTCGACATGGTACTTCGATCTGAGAGCGGAGAGTAGAAAAGGCGCTTTGTCCGAGAGGAAATGTGCACCGAACTCTACGATATTGTGGGCTGTTTCAGGGTCGAGTCTGTATATATACTTTCTGATATCACTATATTGCATCATCTCTTGGCTTTGATAAATTTTGCTCTGCTTTTAAATGCAAGATTATACAAATATATTATTAAATAGAGCTATGGCAGGGGAAGAGGCCCCTTCTGCAGGGGTCTGAAACAGCATGACAGATATACGCGGAGAAGCACTACTCCTTGATATCGTCAAGGGTATTCCTGATCAATTCGGTAAGGGTTTTGATCTCTTCCGCTTCGTTTCCGCTCTCGGGTACCGTTCGCTTCTCCCGCGTCTTCTGATCCGTGATCTCTTTTTGTGACACAGTCGTGTTCTGCGACTTTTTCCCCGAAAGGCATCGGCGCAGCGCCTTCTTCTTCTGTGCGAGCCGTTTCTCAAGTTTTCCGATCTTCGCTTTTAGGATTTTTCGTTCCGCTTTGATCTTCTCCGCCTCATCTCTGAGACGCTCCACATCGCTTTTTATTTTCTGCAGCGCCCGGGAGTGGTGCGTGGTATCTTCCCGCTCCGGCATGAAAATCCGTGCATCGCTCTGTTGCCGTGCCATCTGTTCCAGTTTCGATTTTTCACTTTTGAGTGCTTCGACCTGTGCAATCAGTTTTTTGTAGTTCTCCTGATAACTCTTGCACTCCTCTATCCTGGTCAGGAGATGGTCTCGCTCCTCCTGAAGCACTTTGATCTCATCTTTGAGCAGCGCGTTTTCATCTTCACAAAGTTTCTGTTCCCTGATCTGCGAGACGAGCATGTCATTCTCCGCACGAAGCTCTTCTATCTGATCTCTGTATCTGTCACAGGCGCTTTCGTCCATCTGTACACTGAGGCGCTCTTTTTCGCAAGCCTGATACTTCTCTTCGAGATCGGCGATCGATGCCTCTTTGAGGGCGATCTCTTCATGCATCTGTTTGATTTCACTGTTCGCCAGCTCATACTTTTCATAGAGGGCATTATATTTCTCCCGCATCTTCTCCTCTTTGCTGAGTTTGGAGAAGAGCCATCCCACGATAAATCCCAGCAGTGCTGCGATGAGAAGGCAAAAAGATATTTTGGCGATGATTTCCACTAAAGACATCGGTTACTTCCTTTCGATTAATTGTAGTTCAATCCGGTCACTCTGCTGATCTGTAAGCTCGATCGCTTCGGTGTGTCGGGGTGCGCCGATCAGTTCGATCCTTTCTGCGGAGATATGGTGTGCGATCAGATAGTCGCGGATATGCTGCATATAGCGCTTTGTAACTGCTGTGGCAGCTGCACCCTTCAATACGACGTGCAGACGCTTGTCCGCCCGCAGCTGCGCTGCGATGTCACGAAGAAAAGGTTTGTCCCATCGAAAGAGAGCTCCCGATCGTGAAACTGTAAGCATTTTTGCCATTGTGACCGGTTCAATGATGATTTTATCCCTTTTGCTCTTCTTACGGACCGTCGGCTCCTCTTTTTCCGGTTTTTGTGCCGGCTTTTTGACCGTAAGCGGACGGGAGGCTGCAGCGATTTCGGGTATCCTGTTTATGTCTGTGCTCTTCTCAGGGGCTTGGGCGGGTTGCCGGCGCTGTGCTGCGTTTTTCGTTCGATCCGGTTGCGCGCTAACCGCTGCAGAAGGCGGGGTGCTTTGGGCTCTCTCCCGCTCTTTCGGTTTCGGTGCCTGAGGTTGCGGCAGCGTGGTATGTCGCTTTAGCGAAGGTGCCGCAGTGATTTTTGAGAGATTGCTCTCTGCGACAGTACGGATAGGGACCGCTTCGACAAAACGTTTCTCTCCCTCTGTTTTTGGCGTTGTCTGTCCGATTTTCTGTGTCGTGAGATCGACTGTCGCGATCTCGGTGTTGTATCTGTCCCAGAAAAAGACACTGCAGAGTGTGACAAGCAATATCCAGAAAAGTGTCCCCAGCAACAGTGCGTTTTTGCTTGTCATAATAGCCTCTTTTTAAAATAGTTCATCTACAGTAGTAAATTAAGATTATAAAAAGAGTATACAAAAAAACTTTACTTTTGTAAACCTTTGAGTCGTTTAAACTCATCACACTGTTTCAAAAGTTCACTATTGTTACCATTGCAGACCAGTTTTCCCTCCCTGAGGACAAAAATCCTGTCTGCATGGACGATACTGTTCATTCTGTGCGCGATGATAAAGGTGATCTTCCTCTCTGCGATGCGGTTGATGGCATCGGTGATCTTCTGTTCGCTTTCACTGTCGAGCGCGCTGGTCGCTTCGTCGAAGATGAAGATCTGCGGGTCACGGTAGATTGCCCGGGCGATGGCGATACGCTGGCGCTGCCCGCCGGAGAAGTTGGTACCGAATTCGTTGATCCGTGTATGGATCCCTTCGGGCAAATCGCGGATGAAATCCCATGCATTGGCATCCTGCAGTGCCCGGATCACCTTCGCTTCATCGACAGCTTCTCCATAGGCAACATTTGCGGCGACGCTGTCGTTGAGTATGTAGACACGCTGCGTGACGATGGAGATCTCGTTTCTGAGACTTTTGAGATTGTAGGCCGCGATATCGGTGTCGTTGAAGAGGATCCTGCCGCTTTGCGGTTCGTAAAAACGGAGTATCATGTTGACGATGGAGCTTTTCCCTCCGCCGCTGTTGCCAACGAGTGCGATCTTTTCACCTTTGTGCACTTCGAAACTGATATCTTCAAGCGCCTTTTTTTCTTTGTCGTAGGAGAGCGTCACATGCTCAAAAGCGATCCGCTCTATCGTTTCGTCAAACGTTTTGGAACCCTCTTTGATCTGTGGTGTACGCTGCAGCAGTTGTTGTATCCGTTCATTTGCCGCGATCGCGTCCTGGATCTGATTGAAGATTCTGGAGACTTTTTTGATCGGGGTGTAGAGCATGAAGAGGGCGGTCAGAAAAGAGAAGAAACTCCCCACGCTCAGCTGCCCGTCGATCACCTCCTGCCCGCCGAGGATGATCACTGCCGCCGCCGCCAGTGCTCCGAGAATCTCCATGATCGGCGTGACGAGCTCCGTCGTACGTACTGCCTTCATGTTGACTTTGAAGATTTCGCGGTTCTCCTGCTCGAAACGGCGGCTTTCGAAGTTTTCGACACTGTTGGCTTTGATCATCTCGATGTTGTTGAAGATTTCGCTCAGGCGTGCAGTGAGATTGGAGAGCATCTCCTGTGAAGAGGTGGAGAGGCGTTTCATCTTTTTGGTCAGAATCGAGAGCGGTTTGGCGGCAAGAGGAATGAAAACGACGGAGATCAGTGCCATCCTGGGGTTGAGATAGAAGATATAGAGGGTCAGAAAGAGAATCGTCAGCATTTCACGCAGCATGACGGGGATCATGCCGGAGACGACGTTGCGTACCCGCTCGACATCGTTGACGGTGCGGCTGATCAACTCTCCACTGCGCATCGTATGGAAGAATCCGATCTCGAAAGAGAGGATACGGCGCACCAGCCTGTCGCGGATGCGGCGTACGATATCCTGTCCGATATAGGCGGAGTAGTAAGCCTGGAGGTAGGTACCCAGGCTCTTGAGCGCGTAGACCGCGACGATGCCGAAAGGGAGGATATAGAGAAGATGCGCATTCTTTTCGATAAAGATCCGGTCCAGGACCGGTTTGATCATGTAGGCGGTCAGTGCGGTACCGGCTGCTGTCATGATCATACCCAGGATCGCGAGGAAGAGTTTCTCTTTGTACTCACCGAAGTAGGGCGAGAAGTGCCTCAGAAGGGTGATGAAATCCCTCACTGGCCGCTCTTCTCCCAGAGTGTCCCTTCCGGAGTATCCATGATCTGAATCCCCATCGCCGTCAGTTTATCGCGGATCGCGTCGCTTCTGGCGAAATCTTTCGCTTTTTTCGCTTCGGTGCGCTCCGCGATCAGCGTTTCGATCTCCTGCTTCATCTCTTCGTCGATACCCTGCTGAAAGTAACGGAAAGGGTCGCTGCCCCCGATGCCGAGCAGTTCGTCCAGATAAGCGATATTGGCGTATGTCTCTTTTTTGAGTGCCTTGTTTTTGGAGTTTTCGTCAAGCGATTCGTTGGCATGCTGGATCATCTCGTCGACCACTGCCAGTGCGGCGGAGATGTTGAGGTCGTCGCTGAGTGCGTCAAGAAGCGCTTTTTTGAAGGCTTTGCCGACTGCGGAACCGCTTTTGACAGCGAGACGTTTTTTGAGACGGTAGAGGCGGTCAAGCCGTTTTTTGGAGGCGAGCAGATCCTCTTCGTTGAAGTTGAAGTTGGCGCGGTAGTGGGTGGAGAGGAGGTAAAAGCGCACGACTTCCCCGTCGTAGACTTTCAGCGCATCCTTGAGGAAAAAGGAGTTCCCCAGTGACTTGCTCATCTTCTCTCCGTTTATCTGTACGAAACCGTTGTGCATCCAGTAGCGGGCGAGATAGTGACCCGATTCACACCGGCTCTGTGCCGCTTCGTTTTCATGATGGGGAAAGAGCAGGTCCGCGCCGCCGCCGTGGATATCGATCTGGTATTTATGATCGGTGGCGAGATGTTTTTTGATCATGGCGGAGCACTCGATATGCCAGCCGGGTCTGCCGCTGCCCCAGGGGCTTTCATACGCCACTTCTCCCGCTTTGGAAAATTTCCAGAGTGCGAAATCTTTGGGGTCCCGCTTTTCACTGCTTCCTTCGACTCGCGCGATGTTTTGACTCTCGTCGACATGCCGGTGGGAGAGGCAGAGATACTTCGGATCTTTCGAAGTATCGAAATAGACTCCGTCACTGATCACATAGGCGCACCCCTTTTGCATCAGGTGCTCGATGAATGTGATGATATCGTCGATGCTTTCGGTCGCCCTGGGTTCGATATCGGGATCCGGCACGCCGATCGCATGCATATCCTCTTTGTAACGGCGGATATAGTGTGTCGTGATTGCTTCGAGGCTCTTGCCGGTTTCAGCCATCTTTTTGAGGATTTTGTCGTCGATATCGGTGAAGTTCTTGACGAATGTGACGTCGTATCCCAGAGCGGTGAGTGTCCGGCGGAGCAGATCGAAGGCGACCGAGCTTCTGGCATGTCCCAGATGGGCGTCGTCGTAGACCGTCGGCCCGCAGACATAGATGCGCACACGCTTATCTTCAAGCGGGACAAACCTCTCTTTCTCTTTTCTGGCCGTGTTATAGATAACCACTGAGCAGTTCCTTTATCTGAAGTAGTATGATCGCGAGCACCCATCCGCCGCAGAGGATATAGAGTGCATATTTGTCCCTGATTATAGCGTAAAATTTCGCTTTGCCAAAGGCACGCAGTGTCAGTGTCAGCAGAACGAGACCGCTCAGAGAACTCGCCAGTGCGAGTCCCGCTGCACCCAGCGGCATGATCAGCGTCAGCGAAAGGAGGATATTGACCCCCAGTGCGATCCCGGAGATCTTCGCCGCCTCTTTCTGGCGGTGTGTGGCGTAGAGCCAGAGCGAGAAGATTTTGGCGATACCGAAGGGGATCAGTCCGATCAGGTACATCGAGAGGATGACCGCCGTACGGTCGGTGTCGCTGCGGACGAACGCCCCGCGTTCATAGAGCAGCCAGACGATTTCGTGGCTGAAGATGATCCCGGTGAGCGTCGCGGCAAGCAGCAGGGCCGAGAGAAACCAGAAACTTTTTGTCAGCATCTCCAGCGCTCTGGTCTCATCTTCGTTTTTGAGGTAACGCGTCACTTTCGGAAAGATCGCGACAGAGGTGGCGATGGCGAAGAGTGCGAGCGGAAACTGAAAAATACGGTTGGCGTAGTAGAGGTAACTGATCGAACCCGCGGCGAGGAAAGAGGCGAGCCAGCCATCCAGAAAGGCGGAGATCTGCGCGGTGGAGCTGCCGGCGACGGAGGCGAAAAAGGTGGCGGTGAAGCGTTTCTGATCCGCTGCGATCAGCGCGCGTTTTTTACGAAATCGTCTCAGCCCTCCCAGAATGAGGCGATCCAGTCCCAGCTTTTTGATGGCGATCATGTGCACAGCCACCTGCATCAGACCGCCGGCGATGACAGCGACACTGAGATACCAGACCAGCACCTCTTTGGGCAGCCCTTTGCCCAGGAGCAGTGCGGAGATCAGTGCGATGTTGAGCAGGGCGGTGGCGAAGGCGGTCGTGGCGAAATGGTTTTTGTACTGCAGGAGTGCCGCCATGAAAGTGACGATGAAGATCAGGAGCAGGTAGTAGAAGTTGAGCGCCACGAGCGGTGCGGCGGCCTGAATCGTCGCCTCGTCGAATCCCCAGGCGATCAGCTTGGTGAAGCCTCTGTCGAAGAGCGTGACGATGAGTGCGAAAAAGAGCAGAAAGAGCAGGAACCTGACAAAAACCGCTGCGGCGAAGAGCCCTTTGTGCCTCGAGTGGGTAAATGAGGGGAGAAAACTCTGGGTAAAGGCACCTTCCGCGAAGATACGCCTGAAAAGGTTGGGGAGTTTGAAAGCGACGATGAAGATATCGGTGTAGATATTGGCGCCCAGAATCGAAGCCTGCAGCATGTCGCGCAGAAACCCGAGTATTCTGGAGAAGAGGATGCCGAAACTGTTGGTAAAGATCGCTCTGAACATCGGCGCCTACAGCATCTCTTTTTTCTCTACCTGCGCAGTGATCTTCACCTTTGGGCTCTGCGCTTCGAAGCGATCACCCTCCTGCAGCGCCTCAAGTGCCACTTTGTGCCCCTGCCGGACGATCTGAGCGACCCCTTTTTTGTCCCTTTTGGCGGGATCGTTGCTCTCGTAGGCGCGCAGCAGTGTCTGCAGGGTCTGCTCTTTCTGGTTCAGTTTCAGCTGCATGAAGTTTTGAAACTGTTGTCGGAGGTTGGCGACCTCCTCCATCCTGAGTGAGAGTTTCGCTTCGACCGAATTCTGCTCGAAGAGTTGTGCCAGATGGGCCAGCTGCGTCTCTTTGCGGTGCAGCGTACCCTCCATTGTCTTCGTGAAGCGGTCGATGAGGGTATCGATGCCCATCAGCACTTCGGTACGGTCGGGAAGGAGCAGTTCCATCGCGGCTGAAGGGGTCGGGGCCCGGAGGTCGGCTACGAAGTCACTGATCAGAAAGTCGATCTCATGTCCAACGGCGGAAACGACGGGTGTCCTGGCGGCAAAGATCGCTTCGGCGACGCGCTCTTCGTTGAAAGACCAGAGATCTTCCAGGCTTCCTCCGCCACGCCCTGTGACGATCGCATCGGCACCGAGCCGGTCGGCGAGGGCGATGTGGCGTGCGATCATCGCGGCGCTTCCCTCTCCCTGCACCTGGGTATCGATCAGGGTGATTTTGACCAGCGGCCAGCGTTTCTGTGCAACACGCAGCATATCCTGCAGCGCCGCGCCGGTACCCGAGGTAACCAGTACGATGTGGCGGGGGTAGGGCGGGAGCGCTTTTTTGAGACTCTGATCGAAGAA
>JANTHT010000020.1 GCA_024762235.1 Sulfurospirillum sp. | reverse complement strand
CTTGTTGTAGTAGCTTTGGTAGTAACGGAGGGCTTTGTCGTAAGCTTTGAGGCGGTGTGCGGTGACCGCTTTTTGCAAAAGTGTCTGTGTGGCACGTTCGCGGTTGAATCTCACGATCTCTTCATCATGCGGGTTTTGGGCGAGCAGTTTTTGAAAGAGATTTTGTGCTTTTGCCTCTTTCCCGCTGTAGGCATAGGCGAATGCAGCCCGCTTGAGAAGTCTGTAGCGCTCATTGGGATCCTTCTCCAGCTGTGCCGTTTCGGGAAGGTAGTAGAGCGCATGGGTGTAATCTCCCCGCTCATAGAGGATGTCGGCATAGAGTCTGCGTGCATCGTGACTGCTCTTGCGTACGGGGTAGAGCGTATGAAACGCCCTCTCCAGATCGCCGTTCCAGTAGTAGAGTTTGGCCAGAAGTATACGGGCATCACGGTTTTGGGGATTTTTTTTCAGAAATGTTTTGACCGCATCGATCGCTTCTGCCGGTTTTTGCTGTTGTCCCAGCAGATAGACATAATCATGCAGTGCCTGGAGTGAATTTTGGGTAAAGGCTTTTTTCGCAAGCGATGCACCCTCTTTGTGAAGTGATGTTCGGACCCTCTTTTTAGTATAGGCGACCAGCGGGCTGTCCGGATAGTTCGTGCGAAGACGCTGCAGGCGTTGTTGGGCTCCGGCGGTCTCTCCCCGGTGAAGTGCGAGCAGTGTATCGAGCGCCAGACGGGTGTCGGTCGCCGGCAGATCGTGGATTTTACGCAGGAGCAGCGCATTTTTGAAATCACCCGTCCCGGCATAACAGAAGGCTGCATCCAGATGCATCCGCTGTGACAGCGGCAGATGCATCTCTTTCAGCGTTCCGTACGCACTGAGCAATCTATCGCACCTGTTCTGCGCGATCAGTTTATCGAAACCCTTTTCGATTTCGTAGGGATTGGTGAGTGTGGTGCCCGGCAGCGCTTTTTGCAGTCTCTGTAACTTGCCCAATTGCCGGGAGAGGAGGGCGGCACGCCTGTTTTCGGGATCTATTTTTTTGATTTCCTCCAGCATTTTCTCCGCTTCCGAGAGGGCGCTGTTCTGGAGATAGTATTTGGCCAGGATGAGACGGTACGGTACGTTACGGGAATCATGTGCCAGTTGCTGTTTCAGGTAATCGACATCCACCTCGATGGCACTGTAGAGGTATGAGATGCCAAAGAGCAGCATGAGTATCAAATAACGCATCTTTATTCCATTGGTTTAATATTTATATAAGCTATACGGTATATCGACACATTTTTGGATAGTTTGATCCAATTATTTTCATATGAAATTACAAATTAAAAATATTTACTAATTTATAATTTAAAAATCAGCTATCTTTTTATATACTCTTACTTAATAAAATAAATATACGGAATTAAGTAATGTATAAGAGTGTTAACTTTGTCAGGTTGCATAAAGCCTATTTTGTCGTCGGAGTATTGCTTCTCCTGGTCGTTGGTCTCTTTATCATCGAATCGGGTGTGAAAGTCTATCTTTTTGCGGCGCTCATTACATTACTGCTCCTCTTTCTCTATTTTTACAATAAAAACGGCTCTTTGATGAAAGATGTCAGAAACAGGGAGCGTGAGATTGCGCTCTATCAGGATATCCTGCGTCAGGAACACTACTGTGTACAGCTCGACAGCGATCTTGTGATCACCTATGTCAACCAGAAGATGTGCCGTTTACTGCGTACCGGTGCAGAGGAGATGATCGGAAAACCGCTGCGTGATTTTATCTCGCTGGAAGATTATCCGAAGAAGATATTGGAGTTGGTTGCGCAAAACGGCCGCTACCAGAGCAGCGGTTTGGTGGGTCACGGTAACCATAGCTCCAAAGTAGATGTCGTCCTCCAGAAAAAGGGAGTTTCAGAGAGCGGAGGGTACTACCTCGTCGTCAAAAAGCCCGACGACGCACCGGAAGTGACCAATGCCATACGTGAAGAGCTCTTCAAAGATACCGTAACGGGGTTGCCCACACGGCTGAAACTCTTTCATGATATCGAAGAGCATCGCACACACGCACTCTTTCCGAAAAGTACGCTACTCTATCTGAGTATCGACAATTTCGATACACTCAATGAAATCTTCGGTATCGATGCGGGCAATATCATACACAAACGTGTTGCTGAGTGGCTGCAGAAGGATCTTCCGATTCCGCAGGCCAATATCTACAGGATCGATTTAAACCATTTTGCGATCTTCGTTCCCAAATATCTGAAAAGAGAGGAGCTTGAAGTGTATCTCCAGAAGATCATTTCACGTATCTCCAAAGAAGAGTTCTCTTTTCAGGGAAGTCTCTTCAATATCGAATTGACGGCCGGTGTGGCGAGGGGAAGCGCAAATCTTCCCAAAAATGCTTATCTGGCCCTCAAAGAGGCGGAGAAGAGTAAGAAGAGTTACAAGATCTACGATGAGAAAGAGAACCATCATGCGCGTTTTCTTCAAAATATCAAGACGAACAAAATGGTCAAGGAAGCGATCAGTGAACAGCGTGTGGAGCCTTTTTTCCAACCCATCTTCAATCTCAGAACCAATGAGGTCGAAAAGTATGAGTCGCTGATGCGCATCCGTCGCAAAGACAACAGTTATGCGACGCCCGCGGAGTTTCTCGAAATCGCCAAAACTTCCAAGATGTATACGGAGCTTTCCCGTGCGATGATCAAAAAGTGTTTTGAACAGCTCGAAAGTGTGCACTACCCAATCACGATCAACATCAGTATAGAGGATATACTTGAGCCGCGCGTGGCGCAGTATATCCTCAGAAAACTCAAAAGGGAGGATATCGGCAGATATATCACATTTGAGATCGTGGAGAGCGAATCGATATCCGGTGAGATCAAAGTGAAAAACTTTATCCGAAAAGTGAAGAGTTACGGTTGCCAGATAGCGATAGACGATTTCGGCAGCGGATTTTCCAATTTCGGACAGCTCATGTCGCTCGACGCCGATTATATCAAGATTGACGGTTCGCTCATCAAAAATATCACCAGAGATAAAGAGAGTGAAATCATGACACGTTCGATCATCTCGATGGCCAAAGAGCTGGGTATGCTTACGGTGGCTGAGTTTGTCTCTTCTCAGGCCATTTTTGACAAAGTGAAGAGTCTGGGGATCGATTATGCGCAGGGATATTTTATAGATCGTGCCGATCCGGTGCTTCTGAAGCAGGTCAACGGCCGGAAAAGTTGAGGTGACTTTAAGTAGTCAACGCTTGCTCATCTGCGCCTTTTTTTCGCTCTGCATGAGCCAGACAAAGACTTCGGCAACCGCTTTGTAGAGGTTGGGCGGAATCTGCTCGTCTATATCCAGATTCAGCAGCGAATCTGCGAGCGCTTCATTTTGAAAAAGAGGTACGTCGAACGCCTCTGCTTTTTGCATGATCTTTTCAGCGATGGCACCTTTGCCTTTGGCAACCACTTTGGGAGCGCCTGCACGGTTTTCCTGATCGTACTTGAGTGCGACCGCTTTCTTTTGGCTCATCGTAGCTTGATTACTCCTGCAAATCTACCTGTCGTTCCTTCTCTGCGGTAAGAGAAGTAGTTGCTGTCGCATGCGCTGCAGTGGGGTGAGACTTCGATATGTTCGGGAGAGAGTCCGGCACCGGTGAGTTGGTCGACATTGAGTTTTTGCAGATCCATGTAGTTTTTCTCCCCGCGTTTTTGGATATAGGCTTCACCGAAGTTCTTTACCGTGATATCGGCAAGATCCGCACCTACTTCATAGCAGCATGCATGGATCGACGGTCCGAGTGCCGCAAGGATATCTCCGGGTTTCGTAGCGAAACGCTCCTGCATCGTCGCAACAGTTTTGGGACCGATCTGTGCGAAGGTACCGTTTCTGCCCGCATGTACGGCGGCGATGACACGCTGCACCGGATCGAAGAGCAGCAGCGGGATGCAGTCGGCGATCATCACCATCAGCGGGATATTTTTCTGATCGGTGATAAGCGCGTCGCAGTTGTCGATCTTGTTGATGGCGGCATCATCGATGACGGCGATATTGGCCGAGTGGGTTTGTTCCATGTAGATGAGGTTTTCACTCAGGTAGTCGTACCGGTTGGCGAGTATCGTGCGGTTACGCAGTACATTGACAGGATTGTCACCGACATGCAGGGCGATGTTGAGCGTGTCGTACGGGGCGGGGCTGACGCCGCCGTGTCGGTCGGAGACGGCGCAGAAGAGCGTTTCCCTGTAGGGGGCGAAGATCTGAAATTCCATCTAGTAACCCGCCATGATGGCGTCGATGGTGTTCCATCCGACGTTTTTCTCTTTTCCGACACCGTTCTCTCCGGAAAACATGTGGTAGAGGTAACGTGCGAACATGTCGGTTTCGATGTTGACACGCCGTCCGGGTGTATAGCTTGAAAAGAGTGTGTTTTCGAGCGTGTGCGGGATGATGGTGAGCCGGAAACTCTCTTCATAGACGTCGTTGACGGTGAGGCTTATGCCGTCGACGGCGATACTCCCTTTGGGGATGACGTACCTGATGTACTCACGCGGGATTTTGATGTAGAAGTCGGTGGCGTTGGAAAGTTTTTCGATTTTGGTGATTTCGCCGATGGTGTCGATGTGTCCCTGTACGATGTGTCCTTCGAGCCGGTCACTCAGTTGCATGGCGGGTTCCATGTGGATAGCGCCTTTCAGGTTTTCGGTGGCGATGGTTTTCCGGGTTTCGGGGGAGAGTTCGACGGTGAAGGTGTCGGGTGTTTTGCGCACGACGGTGAGGCAGGTGCCGTTGATGGCGATGGAGTCGCCGATCTGTGGTTCGTAGCTGCTTTTGACGGTGAGGTAGTTGTTGCTGAAATCGATGACGCTGGCCGTTTCTCTGATCAATCCTGTAAACATGAGTTGATTATACCAAACTTTGCTATAATCGCGATATTCTTTGGGGTTGACCGGTGTTTGCCGTATGGTCTTTCATACAGGAGAGTTATATTTTCTCCTGCGGAGCGGCGGGTCAGTTTTTAAAAATGCAAAACTCGCTGCGCTCAGACAGTTGCATTTTTGCCTTCGGCACAAAACTGACCCGCCTGAAAATATAAATCCTTACTTCAAGACCATACAGCAAACACCTCCCCGACAATAACGAGATTTAATCAGGAACAATTAGGAAAACAGAGATGAAATATGATGTGATTGTGATCGGCGGCGGGCATGCGGGGATCGAGGCTTCGCTGGCGGCTGCACGGATGGGGAAAAAGACGCTTTTGATAACGATTCTGGCGGAGCGGATAGGGGCGACGAGTTGCAATCCTGCGATCGGGGGACTTGCCAAGGGGCATCTGGTCAAGGAGATCGATGCACTGGGCGGCGAGATGGCGAAGTGTACGGATGCGGTTGGGTTGCAGTTTCGTATTTTGAACGCTTCGAAGGGGCCTGCGGTGCGCGGTTCGCGTGCGCAGATCGATATGGATCGCTATCCGATCTACATGCGGGATGTGATTTTACACACGGAGAACCTGACTGTCAAGCAGGAGATTGCTGAGGAGATACTGACTGAAAACGGTGTGGTGACGGGTGTCAGAACCGATCTGGGGCTGGTCTATGAGACGCGGAAGGTGATTGTGACGGCGGGGACGTTTCTGCGCGGGTTGATCCACATAGGGGAGTATCAGAAAGAGGCGGGCAGGGTCGGGGAGTTTCCCTCCAACAAGTTGAGTGATTCGCTGAAATCGTTCGGTCTCGATCTGGGGCGTCTGAAGACGGGGACATGTCCCCGTATCGATGCGGGCAGTATCGATTTTTCGGTGATGGAGGTGCAGCCTGGGGATGAAAATCCGGTGCCGTTCAGTTTCCATACCCCGAAAACGGAAGATTTCGGCAAAGCGCAGCTTCCATGTTATATCACTTTTACCAATGTCGATACCCATTCGATCATCGCGGACAACTTCTACCGTGCGCCGCTCTTCACGGGTCAGATCGAAGGGGTCGGGCCGCGCTACTGCCCGAGTATCGAAGACAAGGTGAACCGATTTGCGGACAAGGAGCGGCACCACCTTTTCATCGAGCCGCAGACGAAAGAGGCGACGGAGTATTACATCAACGGACTATCGACATCGCTGCCGCCCGATGTTCAGCTGGAGATGGTGCACTCGATCAGAGGGCTTGAAAATGCACGCATCGTGCGCTATGGCTATGCGATCGAGTATGATTATGTCGATCCCACGGAGTTGAAACACTCTCTGGAGACGAAGAAGGTTTCCGGACTCTACTGTGCGGGTCAGGTCAACGGGACGACAGGGTACGAAGAGGCGGCGGCACAGGGCTTGATGGCGGGGATCAATGCGGCGCTTGCGTGTGATGAAAAAGAGCCGCTGGTACTGCGACGGGATGAAGCCTATATCGGTGTGCTGATCGACGATCTGGTGACAAAGGGGACGAAAGAGCCCTATCGCATGTTCACGAGTCGTGCCGAGTACAGGTTGCTGCTGCGTGAAGACAATGCCGACCTGCGACTCAGCCGCTACGGGTACGCACTGGGGCTGATCGATGAGGATTTTTACCGCAGAGTCCTGCAGAAGGAGCAGGCGATCAAAGAGGTGTTGCACCATCTGGATACCCACTTTATCACCCCTTCGAAAGAGAACAACCGGATGCTGGCGGAGTTGGAAGAGGCACCGGTCACGGACAAGGTGCCCCTGAAACGTGTCGTGGGGCGCAATACCTTTACGACAGAGAAGTTCGATGCACTTCTGCCACAGTTTGCAGAACTGCATGACGATACCAAAGAGCAGATCCTGATAGAATCCAAGTACGCCTCCTACATCGAGAAGCAGCAGGCGCAGATCGACCGCATGAAGAACATGATCAGTATCAAAATCCCTCAGGATTTCGACTTCAGAAAAGTTTCCGGTCTCAGTAACGAGATTATCGAAAAGCTGGAGAAATTCGCACCGCCCACGCTCTTTGCCGCCAGTGAGATCAGCGGTGTGACACCTGCCGCGCTCGATATATTGCATATCTATATACGTATGGAGCAGAAGAGTCGTTAGTTTTCGGGGCGTTATTTACGAATCGTTAACACTATCTTTGCAATATCGTGCATTTTTGTCATTTTCTCAATGTGATTTAACACGCTTATAGGTATAATAAGGGGTTAAATCTAATAAAGGAGTGCGCATGGCAGTCGAAAAAGAGAGAAGAGACTTTCTCGGTATGGCGCTGGGCGGTTTTACCGCTCTTGGCGGTATCGCTGCATTAGGAGCGATGAAACGCACCTGGGATCCCCTTCCAAGTGTCAAAGCGGCGGGTTTCACGACAGTTGATCTAACTGAGATGCAACCCAATCAACTCGCAGTTGAAAAATGGAGAGGCAAGCCTATCTTTGTCCTCAAGAAGACGGACAAGATGAAAAAAGATGATAGAGATGTCATCGTCGGGAAAGACAGATACCTTATCGCGATCGGTCTCTGTACCCATCTTGGCTGTATTCCGGCTTACTATCCCGATCAACTGAAGTTTATCTGTGCCTGTCACGGAGGACAGTTCGATACAGCGGGACGTGTACTCAAGTCACCGCCACCGATTCCACTGTATATCCCACCGTTTAAGATAGAGGGTACGAAAGTGGTTCTGGGTGAAGCAGGACCTGAGTATAAGAAAATGAAAGCCGCTGGCTTGACAGTATAAAAGGAGGCGTGATGGCACATTTCGAAAAAGCAAAAAACTTGCATGACTGGCTGAATCAGCGTCTTGCAATCGATACGCTCAGACGCGTTTTGGCGACTGAGTACTGGATCCCCAAAAATATCAACTTTTTGTGGGCGATGGGTATGATCCTGGCGACGACGTTCGGTATACTTCTCATCTCGGGAATCTTCCTGCTGATGTACTATAAACCGGATGTCAATATGGCGTTTGATTCCGTCAACTACACGATCATGAGTGAAGTGGGGTATGGCTGGCTCTGGAGACATATGCATGGTGTCGCGGCATCGGTGGTGTTTCTGATCATCTATATCCACATGTTTACCGGTATCTACTACGGTTCATACAAAAAAGGACGTGAGCTGATCTGGATCTCCGGTATGCTGCTCTTTGTCACTTTTTCTGCAGAAGCCTTTTCCGGATATATGCTTCCATGGGGGCAGATGAGTTACTGGGCGGGTATGGTTATCACCAACCTCTTCAGCCTCGGTTCGCTGGAACTCAACGGTCTGGTCGAGTGGATTCGCGGTGACTACGTTCCCGGTGACGCCTTCCTGGGCAGATTTTTCATGTTGCATGTATTGCTGCTGCCTCTGATTATTATTTTTCTGATCGTCTTCCACTTCGGTACGCTGCGTATCCCTCATGTCAACAACCAGGACGGTGAAGAGATCGATTTCGAAGCGGAATCGAAAAAATATCTGGCAGGCGATACCAAAAACGCCAAAGTGATCAGATTTCAGTGGGACTTCCTGAGCAAAGATATCTTTGTACTGGGCATCTTCCTGATCTTCTACTTCTATCTGGTATTTTACCACTTCGAATTTGCGATGGATCCGGTCAACTTCGATCCTGCAGACGGTCTCAAGACGCCGCCGCATATCTATCCTGAGTGGTACTTCCTGTGGAGTTACGAGATTCTCCGGCCTTTCCCGAAAGATCCGGGTCTGATCGCGTTTGCTTTTGCGCAGGTGATCTTCTTTTTGCTGCCCTTCCTGGACAGAAGTCCCAACGTGGCTCCGGCAAACAGGAGAGGGTTGTTCGCGATCTGGTTCTGGGTACTGTTGATCGATATGATCGTATTGACCGTGATGGGTAAATTGCCTCCTCAGGGTATCTTCAGCTCGATAGGTTTTTATGCGGCATGGGTATTTATCTTACTGTGGGTGGCACTGCCGTTCATAACGATGCTCGAGAAGAAAAAGTAGGAGGTTCAGGATGAATAAAGAATTGAAAATATTGGCGGTGGTGGTATTCTTCACGCTGGTGACATACTGGGGTGTTGAGCCATTTGCACATTCACAGATGCATAAACATGTAGAAGATGAAAATTTTGCCTACAAAGATCTCCCTGCACTCAAAGCCAAAGGCGATGCAGCAAAGGGTAAAGAGCTGGTGACGGGCGCTGCAGCCTGTACCGGATGTCACGGTATCAAGGCGGATGGTATGCCTGCACCGATGGATGCCGCCACAGCAGTAGCGAGCTACGGGGTCAATCCTCCCGATCTGAGTCATGTCGGAGCACTGATGGATGAGCGATTTTTGGCAGCACTTATCAAAAATCCTGCACATGCGCTGAAAGTAGAGCATAAGTTCAGTGACAAGAGGCCATTCCCGATGACAGCATTTTACGGTGCCGGCGGCGATATGGATCAGGAAGTTGCCGATATGGTGGCATACCTGAAAGAGGTCGCATCCAAAGAGGAAGTGACACCCAAAGCGGCTTATGAGATGGCGTGCGGAAGATGCCATGCGATGCGCTATGACAAATGGACGCAGCTGGGTGAGACACCGAAGTTCAAGTATGAGAAAGATGAAGTTGCCTATAAAGCGAAAGTGCTGGATGCGCAGGATCATATCAAAGCGTATATGGGTAAACTCCCTCCTGATCTCTCGATCATCATCAGGGCGAGAAGCGAAGAGTTCCTCAAAACTTTCGTCGAAAATCCACAGTCTCAACTGCCGGGTACCGCGATGCCTCGTGTCGGTCTGACGGCGGAAGGGTATGAAAAAGTGCTTAAACATCTCGAAGAGGTGGGTGATCCGAGCAAACCTGCGCGTGATTCACTCGGTTGGAAAGTGATCCTCTATTTTGTGATCTTCTCCATCCTTGCATATCTCTGGAAACAGAAAATCTGGAGCAAACTGCACTAAACATGTACATAAGAGCTTCGGCTCTTATGTCACTTTCTTTTAATCACGACACCGTTTTTGATCTCTGTCAGTCTGTAAAACTGATTGTTCCCGTCAAACTCTATCTTCCCTTTTCCCTCGATCTTCTTTTTTTTGTAAAAAACGTAATGGCAGAGATTGTCACTGCATTCGAGAACGAGTTTCTTCTCTCCGGGGCTCGGATACTCTCTGTGTGCCGGTCGTCTCTCTATCGCTTCTCTCAGGGCGAGCAGCACGTTGTTCTTGTCCCTGCGAAACTTGGCATTTGACAGATCCGGTTTTTCGTTTTCGTAAAAGACAAAATACTTCTTGCGCAACAGAAGTTTGGCGATGATGTTGGTCACTTCAGCTTTGAGATAGAGCTTGTTGATTGTCTGGGTGAGATTGTCTATGTCACCCAGCGTGACACCTTTATACTGGATAAGATACTCCGTCGCGTGGGCCGTACAGAGTGTTCCTGTTAAGAGCAGTACGGCGTATCGGTATGTAAATGCTTTCATGCATATCCTTCTGTAGTGTGTCGTCAAGTGTGTATCGTATAAAACTTTCGTGTAAAAAATGTGAGTTGCAGGTAAACGTGTAGATCGGCGGTTCTGCAGAGAGCGCTAGTGACTCTCTGTTTTCTTTTCATCATCGTTTTTATCGGAAGAGAATATATCCATAATGGAGCTGAAAGCACTGGACTCTTTCTCCTCTTCGTGTACTTTTTCTATCGTACTGGCAAAAGCGCCGGCTGAGATAAGCTTCTGATACCGTTTTTCAAGTCTCTCTTCGTCGGAAAGGGTTGCAAGGGCATCGATGCTGTCGAGAAAATAGGCTTTCAGCGACTCGATAGCCTCTTTTCTCTGGCGATGTGCGCCGATCAAAGGCTCCTCTATCACATCGTCGATCAGGCCCAGCTCTTTGAGATCTTCGGCGGTGATCTTCATCGCCTTGGTGGCCTGTTCCTGCTTTTTGGGATCGTTCCAGAGAATCGCGGCGCACCCCTCCGGAGAGATGACACTGAAGACCGAGTAGCGCATCATGGCAAACTTGTCGGCTACACCGATAGCGAGCGCACCGCCGCTTCCGCCTTCACCGATGACGACAGAAACGATGATCGTATTGAGGTCGCTCAGTTCGTAGAGGTTTTTTGCGATCGCTTCACTTTGGCCGCGCTCTTCAGCGCCGATACCCGGGTAAGCGCCCGGAGTGTCCACAAGAAAGAGGATGGGGAGTTTGAATTTTTCTGCAAGTTTTGCAGCCCTGAGGGCTTTACGATACCCTTCGGGGTGCGGCATGCCGAAGTTTCTGCGTATCTTGTTTTTTGTGCCGCGCCCTTTCTGTTCCCCGATCACCATGCATTTTCTGCCCGCTATTTCACCGATGTAACATACGATCGCCTCATCGTCACGGTAGAGTCTGTCGCCATGTATTTCGTAGGCGTTGTCGAGCATACCGCGTATATAATCGATCGCATAAGGTCTGTTGGGATGGCGCGCCAACTGGAGTTTTTGATAATCGGAGAGATTTTTGAAGGTTTTGGAGATCTCTTTTTCCAGGTTCTTTTGCAGAATCTCGACAGCCGCCGAATCGCCTTTGGCTTTTGCATTGCGGATATCTTCGTCGATCTGCTCGATACCTTTTTCAAACTCGAGGTAGGTTACCATCTGTCGACCTTATGTTATATTTTTTTGATGATGATACAGCCGTTTGTACCCCCGAAACCGAATGAGTTACTCATGACGACATCGATGTTGTCTTCACGCGCTTGATTGGGTACATAGTCCAGATCACATTCGGGATCGGGATGTTCATAGTTGATGGTTGGCGGGAGTATGGAGTCTCTCATGGCCATCAGCGAGATGACAGCTTCGATAGCGCCTGCTGCACCGAGACAGTGTCCTGTCTGGCCCTTGGTAGAGCTGACGGGTGGACAGAGATCTTTGGATCCGAAGAGTTGCTTGATCGCTGCTGTTTCGTTTTTGTCGTTGGCAGGCGTACTGGTGCCGTGCGCATTGATATAGTCGATACGCGGTTCACCTGCCATCTCGTAAGCCGCTTTCATCGCTCTGTAGGGGCCGTCGACAACAGGCGTCGTGATGTGGTTGGCATCGCCGCTTTCACCGAAACCGATCACCTCTCCGTAGATGTGGGCACCCCTTGCGATGGCATGTCCCATCTCTTCGAGGACGAGCGCCCCCGCACCTTCACCCATGACGAAACCGTTGCGGGTCGCGTCGAAAGGTCTTGAGGATTTTTCCGGTGTGTCGTTGTCCGTAGAGAGTGCTTTCATGGAAGCGAATCCTCCGATACCGACATCGCAGATCGCCGCTTCCGCGCCGACAACGAGCATATGATCGGCCGTTCCGAGCATGATAGCTTTGGTGGCGTTGGCGATCGCATGCGTTCCTGCCGCACACGCTGTGACATCGGAGAGGTTGGGGCCTTTGAGGTTGTGCTCTATCGAGATGAAACCGCCCAGCATGTTGACCAGAGCGGAAGGTATGAAAAAGGGAGATATTCTGCGTGGCCCTCTCTCATGCGAGATAAGTGCGTTCTTTTCGATATTTGTCAGACCGCCGATACCCGATGCGGAGACCATACCGAAACGCTCGGGCACATACGTTTCAAATTTTGCATCCGCCATCGCTTCCTGCGCCGCTTTGATACCGAACTGGATAAAGCGGTCCGCTTTTTTTACCTCTTTGGGGTTCATGACTGTTTTGGGGTCGAAGTCCGTGATCTCACCTGCAATCTGGGCGGCATGTTTGGATGCGTCAAACAAGCTAATCCTTTTAATGCCACATTTACCTTCAATGATAGCCTTAAAAGAACTCTCTTTGTCCATACCGACTGCATTGATCATACCTAAACCAGTTACTACAACCCTTTTCAAAATCATTTCTCCTTCAATTCATACCTGCATATTGGTCCAAAACCCCGTTGAGAGGGTTTTGGATTCTATTTTATCTACGCGTTGTGCTCTTCGATATATTTTACCGCATCGGCAACAGTCGCGATCTTTTCCGCTTCCGAGTCGGGAATCTCGATATCGAACTTCTCTTCAAGCTCCATGACCAGTTCGACAACGTCGAGTGAATCTGCTCCGAGATCTTCGACAAACTTGGACTCCTCTTTTACCTCGTCCGGATTGACGTTGAGTTGCTCTGCAACAACTTCTTTGACTTCATCTATTAATGCCATGATTTTTCTCCTTTAATAAGTGTGTATGTATATTACCAAAAAATTGTTAAAATGTTCACCGCTTACGCTTTACGGGCATTACATGTACATTCCGCCGTTGACTTTCAGAATCTCTCCAGTGATATATGCGGATGCGTCACTGAGCAAAAATGCCACAGCCTGCGCGACATCTGCGGGGTCTCCGAATCTTCCCAGGGGGATCTTGTCGGTGTAGGATTTTTTGATTTCGTCGCTCAGCTGCTCCGTCATATCGGTTGCGATAAAGCCCGGTGTGATGGCGTTGTAACGTATGCCGCGCGCAGCGCCCTCTAGTGCGAAGCTTTTGGTCATGGCATTCATGGCGCCTTTGCTGGCAGCGTAGTTGACCTGCCCGACATTGCCCGTTTCGCCGACGATGGAAGAGATGTTGACAACGCTGCCGAAGCGTTTTTTCCCCATCGCTTTGAGCGCTTCACGGCATCCCAGAAATGCGGAGTCGAGATTGGCTTTGATGACACTGTCGAAGTCGGCGAGTTTCATGCGCAGTGCCAGTTTGTCGTTGGTGATACCGGCATTGTTGACGAGATAGGCGAGCTCGCCGTCGCTCTCAACGATCGTTTTGATAGCGGCGACAAACTCCTCCTCGATGCTCGCATCGAATTTGATGACAGCCGCTTTGCCGCCTGCCGCTTCGATCTCCTCCTGAAGTGCATCGGCGAGTTCAGGTTTGGAGCGGTAGTTGATCCAGATTTTGAGGCCGTAAGCGGCGAGGATTCGGGCGATCTCTTTGCCGATTCCCCTGCTCGCACCTGTGATGAGAACGTTTTTTCCGCTGAATTGCATAGATTTCCTTTGTAGTTTGGTTTGGTTTGGATTTGGTTTGTGATAGCCTAATGATAATAAAAACTCGATAAAATTCTCTCAAACCGAAAACAACGGTGCAGAGTTCGACAAAAAGGAGATGCAGATGTTGAAGGCTATGCTATTTTTTATGCTCTTTGCAGCGCTGTTGCCGGCGCAAAACTTCGATCTGAGAACACTGGACGGTGAGAAGATACATGTTCAAAACCTGGAAGGCAATCTGCTCTTTGACAGACCGGCCTACCGAAAAGGGAATCTGATTCTCTTCTTTTTCGGCACCGCGTGTCCCTACTGTAAAAAGGAGATACCGCAGATCAAGGCATATGCTGAAGCGGGAAGGGTGGAAGTGCTCGCAGCGGAAGTACAGATGCCTGTCAGCGACAGAGCGCTGCAGCGTTTTGTCGAAAAGGAGGGGTTGAGATTCAGCGTACTGGATAAAGCGTCGGGCGAGAAGCTTGCGCGCTATCTGCTGAAGCGCAAAGTCTGGATCGGAGGTGTGCCGTCCTATATCTGGGTAGACAAGTACGGCAACCTCGAATCGATGGACTTGGAAGAGCTTTCACGCTTCAGATGAGCGGAGCGTCCATCTCTTCTGGGATGGGGAGGTTCATCAGTTTCAGGACAGTGGGGGCGACGTTGTTGAGGCCGCCGCTTTTGACCTCTTTGACATCGTCGCTCATCACGAAACAGAAGACATCGTAGAGGGTATGGTTGGTGAGGATGTGCCCTTTGGAATCGACCATCTCTTCGCAGTTTCCATGATCGCTCGTCAAGACCATGCTGTACCCTTCGTCCTTGGCGACCTTGATGATCATATCGAGCTCATCGTCGACAGTTTCAACCGCTTTGATTGCGGCTTCCAGGTTTCCGGTATGGCCGACCATATCGCCGTTGGCGAAATTGACGACGATGAAATCATACCCCTCTTTCATCGCTTTGCGGACATTTTCTCCCACCTCGGCTGCACTCATCTCCGGTTTGAGGTCATATGTCTTGACCTGGGGGCTTGGTACCAGTACACGTGTTTCGTTGATGAAAGGCTCTTCGACTCCGCCGTTGAGAAAGAATGTGACATGCGCGTACTTCTCCGTTTCGGAGGTATGCAACTGGTTGAGCCCCGCATCGCTGATCACTTTAGCGAGGACATTGTCCGGCAGCTCCTCTTTGAAGAGGACGGGATAGTTGAAGTCTTTGCTGTACTCTGTCATGGTCGCGACATGTACCTTTACCGGTTTGCGTTCGAAGTGAATAAAATTTGGGTTGCCGATCGCATCGGTGATTTCACGCATGCGGTCACTTCGGAAGTTGGCGAAGATGACGCCGTCACCGTTCTCCATGCCCGCATAGTCTCCGAATGCGACAGGATCGATGAACTCGTCGGTGATCTCCTGCCCGTACTGCGCTTCGATGTAGGCTTTGGGGGAGAGGTCTGTTTTGGGATGCGCCTGCACGATCGCACGGTACCCCTTTTCGACACGCTCCCATCTGTTGTCGCGGTCCATCGTGTAGAAACGGCCGCTGATCGATGCGATGAAGATTTTGTCGTTGAGGATCGTTTCGATATCGTCGAGGTACTCAGGGGCTGATGTCGGGCTGACATCGCGTCCGTCCGTGATGAGATGCAGCGCGACACGGTGCCCCTTTTCCGCCGCCACTTTTGCAAGCGCTTTGATGTGGTCTATGTGCGAGTGGACACCGCCGTCACTCATGAGACCGACGATATGGATCGTACCGGAGTTGTCGAGTACCTGGTTCAGCGCTTCGTTTTGTGCGATCGAGCCGTCTTCGACCGCTTTGGAGATCTTGACGAGGTTCTGATAGAGTACACGCCCGCTGCCAATCGTCATGTGTCCCACTTCGGAGTTGCCCATCTGCCCTTCGGGAAGCCCTACCGAGAGGCCGGAAGTTTTGATCAGCGCATGGGGAACCTCTTCCAGGAGATATTCGTAGGCGCGCTTCTTTGCGCGGCAGAACGCATTGTTCTCACAATGTTCGTTATAGCCGATCCCATCGGTGATGACGAGGAGTACTTTATTGGTTTTCATAAAATTTTTTCCCTGTTAATAATCTATGATTTGGTTACAAGTTTGATTTTACTAAAATAGTCTTTTATCTTATTTAAGGAAGACAATGCTCTACCTCTTTTACCACTACTTCCATATCAATCTATTTCAATATATCACAGTACGTGCGGGAATATCGTTTTTTATCGGATTTATTTTAACACTTTATCTGATGCCGCGCTACATCAGATGGGCACAGAGGAGAAAAGCGAATCAACCTATCTACAAATATGCACCCGAAGCGCATCAGGTCAAATCTTCCACGCCGACGATGGGCGGGATCGTCTTTATCTTCTCCACCCTGATCGCATCACTTGTGACAATCAAGTTCAGCAGTCTCTATGCGATGGGGGCGATTCTGACGATCATCCTCTTCGCGCTGATCGGCCTCAAAGATGACCTTTCCAAGATCAAAGGCGGCAAAAACGAGGAGGGGCTCAGTTCGCGGGCCAAGATGTTCTGGCAGATTGTCGCGGGTGCGTTTATATCGCTCTATCTCTATCAGGGCGGTTTTCTGACCGATCTTTATATCCCTTTTTACAAATATCCGCTTTTCGATATGGGGATCTTCGCGATCTTCTTCTGGATCTTCGTCTTTGTCGCCACCTCCAATGCCGTCAACCTCACCGACGGCCTGGACGGGCTCGCGACAGTGCCTTCGATCTTCTCGATCGCGACGCTGAGTGTCTTCGTCTATGTCATGGGACATGCGGGCCTCAGTCAGTATCTTCTGGTGCCCAACGTCAAAGGTGTCGGAGAAGTGACCATCGTCGCGACTGCGCTGATGGGCTCTCTGATCGGTTTTCTCTGGTACAACTGCCACCCTGCGGAGATCTTCATGGGGGACAGCGGGAGTCTGACGCTGGGCGGTTTCATCGCCTATATGGCGATCGTCACCAAAAACGAGATTTTGCTGATACTGATCGGCTTTGTCTTTGTCATGGAGACGGTATCGGTCATCCTGCAGGTGGGGAGTTACAAAGCGCGCAAGAAGCGTGTCTTTCGCATGGCGCCGATCCATCACCATTTCGAGCTCAAAGGGTGGGCGGAGAACAAGATTATCGTGCGTTTCTGGATCATGGCACTCATCTCCAACCTGATGGCACTCATCACGCTCAAGATACGCTGAGATGCTGACACTTTTCGGATACGGGGTCACCACACGGGCCATCGCGGAGCGGTTCGGAAACTGCCGCATCTATGATGACAAATTCAGCGGGGAGACTTTCGACAGCAGATCGGGCAATGCATTTCTGGCGAGCGCTCTTTTCGATCCGGAAAAAAGCGATCTGGAAGTGACGAGTCCCGGCATTCCCCCTTCTCATCCGCTGATACGAAAGGCGAAAAACCTGATCAGCGAGTATGACTTTTTTGCGCGTAGCATGCCGTACGCCATCTGGGTGACAGGGACCAACGGCAAGACGACGACGACCGACATGATCGGCCATCTGCTCAAAGAACGCGGCGCCGTGACGGGAGGGAACATCGGCACACCGCTGGCGAAACTGGATGAAAACGCCCCCATGTGGGTGCTGGAGACCAGCTCGTTTACGCTGCACTACACTACGATCGCCAGACCGAACATCTACATCGTTTTGCCGATCACACCCGATCATGTCAGCTGGCACGGGAGTTTCGAAGCGTACGAAGCGGCGAAGCTGAAGCCGCTGGCGCTGATGGAGGAGGGTGAAGCGGTGATCCTCCCCGCAAAATATGCCGATACACCCACAGACGCGATGAAAATCACCTACGAAAGCAGTGAAGATCTGGCGACGTACTTCGGGATAGCGCGTGAGAAAATCCGCTTCGAGGAGCCCTTTTTGATGGATGCACTGATGGCGCTTGCCGTGACGAAGATACTCTTCGACGAAGTCGACTATGAGAAGATCAACAGTTACCAGATTGGGAAGCACCGGGTGGAAGCGTTCATCGACGCAAAAGGGCGGCGCTGGGTCAACGACTCCAAAGCGACCAACGCAGACGCGACGCTTGCTGCACTCAGGGGGATGGAAGGGAAGAAGATCCATCTCATTTTGGGCGGTGATGACAAAGGGGCGGCACTCGAGGGACTTTTCGACTACATGCAGGGGCGTGAGATCATGCTCTATGCGATCGGCAGCAACATGCAGCGGCTGGAGAGGCTGGCGAAAGAGCGGAAAATAGAGGTGGAGCTTTGCGAAATACTCGAAAACGCCGTCAAAAAGATCGATGCCCTGCATGATGAAAAGAGCGTGGCGATGCTCTCACCCGCCGCCGCAAGTCTGGACCAGTTTGCCTCCTATGCCGAACGCGGTGAAAAATTTTTGGAATTCATCGAAAATTTAAGTTGACTTTTAAAAAATTTCTGTATACTTTCAACTCTTCAAATCAAACGAGAAGGCTGGATAGCTCAGTCGGTAGAGCAGGTGACTGAAAATCACCGTGTCGGCGGTTCGATTCCGTCTCCAGCCACCACCCTTCACAAAATCCCCATAAAATCGATGTTCCAGCGTTTAAGGTTTCATTAGGGTGCCAAAAAGGTGACACCTTCAAACTATTCTTTTAAATTTGCCTGACTTGGATATGACATTTCAAGAATGACCACATCTTCTGTATCCGCTACAAATGGCCCATGCACTTCATGTGGCGGTCTGCTTGCATAACAAACGGTTTCAAGCCACATATCAAATGCTTCATCGTACAAACTTCCCGATACAACAAATATCTCTTCCGGATAGTTGTGGCTTTTTGCACCATAAGCTTTTGTTGAATACCCAGCTTTGATTTTTGTGAGTCTTGTGTAGTCTCCGGTTTCTAAATCTTCCGCAGTGGTTAATTGCTGAATATTTCCATCTGTGCCTTCAATATCTTCCCACTTTCCACCATTTTTAATATCTAAAGGACTCCAATATTTTTAATGTTTTCCTTTATGTTCATAAATCTGTATCTGTTTAGAATCGTTTTAACATGTATCATGATATCGAGTTTTTTTCTCAATCAAAACGGCAGTTTAGGATACAGATTTTTCTGCTGTTACCTGTTATATCTTCAGATACCTCTCAATATCAAGTGAACCATGAAAGACTCCCAGTTGAGATATAACTATGAATATCCTGAAGCCATGAAACAGCTTCTTCAGTCCATCTTATTTCTGCCACTGTTTGATTTTTTGTTTCATCTCTTTATTTGAGATGGTTCTACCATTTTTAGAATCTTCCAAACCTCGTTCAATCATTCTATTGAAAGCAAGCTCTATTAAGATTTCTTCATACGAAGTATCATCAGGAAGAGAATCAATAACTTTTTTTGCTGCTTGTTTTGCAACTGTCATGTTTATCCTTTCAGGTTTTTTCTATTGCGATTATAGCAAAAAGTTAGTGTTTTTAGTCCTGAGGGGCACTTAGTCTTTTTCCTGGAGATTTTCAGGGTGAGTTTGCATAAATGCAATCGCTATTCTCCTCATTCTTGCGGGGTTTCACGAAGTCTCTCCTGTAAATTCCTTATAGTTTGTTATATTGTGGATAATTTTTGTAGTTTTTCAGCTAACCACATTTTGATAATTGCTTGTCTGCTTACACCGATATGCTTAGCTTCTCTGTCCAGTGAATCAACCATCCAGGCTGGAAAATCAATATTTACTCTTTTGGGTTCTTCATTGATCATTCTAATCTTTGATGTATCGAAGTACTCCAAAATATCCTCTTGATTCTCATCGAATTTTTTATCTATTTCTGATGTTTTCATAAAATTTTATCTCCTTACTTC
>JANTHT010000019.1 GCA_024762235.1 Sulfurospirillum sp. | reverse complement strand
AAAAGAACTGAACGACTTCCCCAATTATAACAATTTCTTTTTTATTAACCTATCTGCGATATACTACCTCTCCAATACTTTCGGGGGGAACCGATATAATGCAAAAACTCTACAACCTGCTCATATCCATGAAAACGATGCTCTTTCTTACCTTTATTTTTGCCGCCGCAAGTGCAGTAGCGACATTCATAGAGAATGACTTTGGTACGGAGACGGCATGGGCCGTTGTCTATGGTACACGCTGGTTCGAAATCGTGATGCTTTTGCTGGCGATCAATCTGCTTGGCAATATTTTCAGATACAAAATGTATCGCAGGCAGAAATGGCCAACCCTCCTCTTTCACAGCGGATTTCTGGTCATACTGCTTGGTGCAGTGGTAACACGCTACATGGGTTATGAAGGGTCTATGCATATCCGTGAAGGAATGACCCAGAACAAAATCACCTCCAGCGAATCCTATATCCAGGTCAATGCACAGAAAGGGGATGCCCGTGCCTATGCCGAAAAGCGGCTTAGAATGTCGAAAATCACCCCCAATGACTTCACGCTGCAGGGCATGCTGGACGGCAAGCCTTTCACTGTCAAGTTCAAAGCCTACTACCCTAACGCACACAAAACAATCGTCGAAGATCCGAAGGGAGAGCCGATGGCCAACCTGGTTGTCGTCGCTTCAGGCAAACAACCGCAAAACATTACGCTCAAGTCACATGAACGCTATGAAACCGGTTTAATGGATATCACTCTGGATGCTCCTGCAACCGATACAGCACCACAACTGCAGATCTACACCAGAGAAGGTAAATTCTACTTCAAAAGTCCGGTCCAGGGGAAATGGGTCAAAATGGCAGACCAGTCCACCGGCAATTTCGAACCGGGGAAGGAGTATCCCTTTGAAACACGCCGTATGTATGACTTCGGCGCAATCAAACTGGTACCCAAGGCGCTCTACCCGAAAGCGAGAGTAACGGTCGTCAAAGGTGCGGAGACGGCAGGTGGCAGGAAGATGAAAACGGCGCAGAAACAGGCAGTTGTCGTAGAAGTCAGCTACAACGGCGAGACCAAAGAGGTGGTTCTGATGGGATTCGGTCGCGGGTCTGAAGGATTTGCGGAAGATATCACCGTCGGTGGCGCGAAGTTTCGGCTCGTCTGGGGTTCCAAAGCGATCACCCTCCCCTTCGCTATCAAACTCAAGGATTTTCAGCTGGAACGCTATCCCGGTTCCAAATCTCCCGCTTCCTACGCCAGTGAAGTGGAACTGATAGACAAAGCTCACGGTGTGGAGATGCCCTTCCGTATCTACATGAACCATGTCCTCGACTACAGACACTACCGCTTCTTCCAGGCCTCTTACGACAGGGATGAAGGGGGTACCGTCCTCTCCGTCAACAACGATCCCGGAAAGATACCCACCTATATAGGATACCTCATGCTCGCAATCGGCCTGATACTCAACCTTCTCAACCCGCACAGCCGCTTCAGGAAACTGGCGCGTGCCGTCACCCGTGATGTAGCGATCAAACTCTCACTCGTCATGATCGTCGCCGCATCTTTTGCCAACACCCCCCTGATGGCCGGCGAAGAGGAGGCGCTGAAAATCGCCCGCTCCTACGACAAAGCCCATGCCGAAAAGTTCGGAGACCTGCTGCTGCAAACCGTCGACGGACGCATCACCCCTCTTGATACGTTCGCGACCGACATCATGCACAAACTGCACAAAAGCACCACCGTTGACGGCCTCACGCCTTCACAGGTACTGCTGGGGATGATGACCGCACCCGATGCCTGGCAGGATATCAGGATGATCAAGGTCAAGCATGACAAAATCAAAAAGATCCTGGGCCTCTCTCCCGAACAGAAGTACGCCTCTTTCAACGACTTTTTTGACAAAACGCAAAACGGTACCTATAAACTGGGTAAATATATCGAAGAGGCGTCACGAAAACGACCTATCAAGCGCAACGAGTTCGACCGATCCGTCATCAAAACAGATGAGAAACTCAATATCATGTATATGGTCTTTACCGGAGATCTGATGAAGATCGTACCCAAAGCCGGTGATCCTGACAATACCTGGTACCCGGTCAAAGAGGCACTGACGAAATTCCCGCCCAAAGATGCACAAATGATACGGCTCCTGTTTGTCAACTACTTCAGTGCGATCGACCAGGCGCGTCAAAGTGGCGACTGGAGCAAAGCGGACGAAGCGCTGCAATTTATCAAAACCTATCAGCAAAAAGCAGGTGCAGCGGTCATACCGCCCGCTGCAAAACTCAAGGCGGAAAAGTTTTTCAAACGCTACTCCATCACCAACAAACTGATCCCGATCTACTTCCTTGCGGGTATCCTGCTGCTGGGTATCATGTTCTATAAAATCGTCCGTCCTGCAGCGAAAGTCAGAACCTTCGCCAGAATCGTTACAGGGCTCTTCTTCCTCGCCTTTGCACTGCATACCTTCGTGCTGGCAGCAAGATGGTACATCGGCGGGCATGCACCCTGGTCCAACGCCTACGAAGCGATGCTCTACGTCTCATGGGCGATGGCGCTGGCCGGTGTGGTATTTACGCGATTTTCGATCATGGTACCCGCGCTGACTTCGATCATCGCCGGTTCCACACTCGCAGCAACATTTTTCAACGAAATGAACCCCCAGATCACCAACCTTGTACCCGTGCTAAAATCCTACTGGCTCAATATCCATGTCTCGATCATCACGGCAAGTTATGGGTTTATGGCACTCAGTGCCATACTGGGACTCTTCACACTGGTTCTCTTTATACTGCGTGGAAAAAACATGCAGATCGATAAAAGCATCGTAGAAGCGACACGTATCAATGAGATGACCGCGATCATCGGGCTCTCCATGCTGACCGTCGGAAACTTTCTCGGTGGTGTCTGGGCCAACGAGAGCTGGGGACGCTACTGGAGCTGGGACCCCAAAGAGACCTGGGCCTGGATCTCGATCCTCGTCTATGCCATCGTTTTGCATGCACGTTTCATCCCGGCTGTCAAAAAACACTATACCTACCATCTGGCATGGATGACGACAGTCGCTTTCGCATCGATCGTCATGACATTCCTCGGGGTCAACTACTACCTCTCCGGCATGCACTCCTACGCTGCGGGTGAACCGGTACCGGTGCCCAAATATCTCTACGTGATCATCGCGACCGTGCTGCTGCTCATCGCGGCTGCATTCCCCAAACGCAAGCTCAACCAGAGCAAAGATGCTGCAGGTATCTGACACCTGCACCGCCCCGTATGAGGTCAAACGCTCGACGTTTACCTCATACCTGGTCCCCTATCCTCTTTTTGAACAGACCCTCCGGGCACTGCAGGAAGCCCATCCCAAAGCGAACCATATCGTCTGGGCATACCGATACCTCAACAACTACGACCAGATCGTCGAAAACAGCACCGACGACGGTGAGCCGAAAGGGTGTGCGGGAAACCCTACGCTCGCCCAACTGCGCGGCGTTGATCTCATCAACACCGCACTCCTGACGATACGCTACTTCGGCGGCATCAAACTCGGAACGGGCGGCATGGTCAGAGCCTATGGCGAAGCGGCGAAAAAGGTGATCGAAAAGGCAAATCTCCTACCCTATATCAAAAGAGAGCCGCTGCAACTGGAGATAGCCTATCCACTGATAAAAAGGTATGAACACTTTTTCAAAACGGAGGGGATCGATGCCGCCCGGAGAGAGTTTACACAGGAGGGTGTTATCTGGCGACTGGCGCTGAGTGCGGAAGAGAAAGAGAAGCTTCTGCGATTTGAAGCGTCACTCCTCTAGATCGCATGCGTCGCATTCGTCGGGAAAGACGAAGTAGAGCATCCCCGGTATATCGAAAGGCACCATCTTTATATTTGCACCGAAAAGTCGGGGGAGCACTTCAAGCAGAAAGTAGACGAACCAGAGCATCGGGTAAAAGATATAGACCGAGATCATAAAGCCGCGTAGATTGTAGAGGCGCCTTATCCACTTCCTGGCGAATTCCGACCCCGTCATCGCCAAAACGGCTTCAAATGCTACGATAAAACCGACTGTCAGATAGGTGAGTATCGTTGCGTAGAAAATAAAGTATTCCCAGAATGTCAGATTCATGCTGCTTCTCCCAATATGCGGTGCATCTCCTCTTCACTCAGAAGCGTGACGCCCACTGTTTTCGCTTTCTCATATTTGCTGCCTGGGTCTTCACCGTAGATGACAAAGTCGGTCTTACGGGAGACTGTATTGGTCACTTTGGCGCCCATCGACTCGAGTTCCTCTTTGATCTCGCTTCGCGGACGGCGCATGCTGCCGGTCAGTACCACCGTTTTTCCGGTAAAAGGGCTCTCCCTGATCTCCCGTTTCTTCGGTTCAGTCGGCTGGATGATCGCCATCAGTTTTTCCACCAGTTCCCGATTGACGCGCGAAAACTCCAGCAACGCGTCTGCCATCTCTTCGCCAAATCCTTCGATTGCCATCAGTTCCTCTTTCGTTGCCTCCAGAAACTTCAGCCCGAAAGTTTCACATAGTTTCTTGCTGGCTACTTCACCGATATGTTCGATACCCAGGGCATTGACAAAACGCCAGCACTCCACACCCTTGACCGATTCGATCGCTTTGAGGAGATTCTGCGCCTTTTTATGTTTGAAGCCCTCCAGTTGCAAAAGTTTCTCTTCCGTCAGGCTGAAGAGGTCGACCACACTCTTGACCAGCCCCGCTTCATAAAGCTGTTCGACGATCTTTTTACCCAGCCCTTCGATATTGAGACACTGTTTGGAAGCGAAATAGATGATCGCGTTGACAACCCTGGCCGGGCATTCGAGGTTCTGACATTTGAGCAGCGCCCCCTCGTCCAGCAGCTCTTTCCCACATACGGGACAATGCGTCGGGCGCGGGATCTTCTTCTCCTTCCCTGTACGAAACTGTGTCAGAACTTTCGTGATTTTCGGTATCACGTCACCGCTTCGGATCACGATGACCGTATCGCCGATACGGATATCCTTACGCTCTATCTCATCGAAGTTGTGCAGTGTCGCACGTTCGACGATAACCCCTTCGATCTCGACCGGCTCGAGCACTGCCACCGGTGTCACGACACCTGTTCGCCCTACCTGCAGCAGCACGTCGACAATCTTCGTACTCTTTTCGATCGCCGGAAACTTGTAGGCACACATCCATCGCGGAAACTTGACCGTATAGCCCAGTACCTCCTGCAGTGCGATCTCATCCACTTTGACGACCATACCGTCCATCATGACAGGAAAGGAGTCGCGCAGTCTGACCGCTTTCTCATACTCTTTCTGGATACAGGCTTCCTCTTTACACTTGTCATGGAACGGCGGTTCGATAAAACCGAGTTTGTAGACAAACTGCATCGTATCGCTCAACAGTTTGTACGGCAGTCTGTTTTCGCCGACTCCCCACGGATAGAAAAAAAGGCGCCGTTTTGCGGTCACTTTGGGATCCAGCTGTCTGAGACTTCCGGCAGCCGCGTTTCTCGGGTTGGCGAAAACACTCTCGCCAGCTTCCATCCTCTCCTTGTTCACGGCATCGAAATCATCTTTGCGGATCACCACTTCGCCCCGGATCTCGATCAATCCTTCATAATCGATGCGAATCGGAATGGAGCGGATCGTTTTGGCATTTTCGGTGACATCTTCCCCCTCGACACCGTCACCCCTCGTGATCGCCTGCTTCAGGAGCCCGTTTTCATAGATGAGATTGAGACTCGCACCGTCGAACTTCGGCTCACAGTAGTAGGTCGGCTTTTTGTCGACATTTTTCTCGACACGGGCCAGCCACTCCCTCAGCTCCGCTTCACTGAAGATATCTTCCATACTCCACATGCGCTGGATATGTCTGGCCTTTTTGAAACCGGCCAGCACAGGGCCGCCGATACGCTGTGTGGGGGAGTCGGGAAGTATGAGGTCCGGATGCTCTTTTTCGAACTGTTCCACTTCACGGTAGAGTTTGTCATACGCCTCGTCCGTCACCAGCGGGTTGTCCAGAACATAGTAGGCATAGGCATATTTCTTTAAAAGCGCTACTTTCTTCTTATACTCTTCGTAACTCATGCTGCTCCCTTTCGTGGCAAAATAATACTATTTTTTTACAAAAAAACTCCCCAGAAGTGCAACTTAACTTACATCTGACGATATAAGGGTAGAAATTTTATGAAGGTACATTATGTTCACAGCTATCAAAAAACAGGTAAAAGATTATCAGGTCTGGCTCGATATCGCAGGAGAGATCGATATGGATGCCTACATGGTGATCAACCGCTTCGATGCGCCGACCTTTGTTTTTGTCTTTGTCACGCTGCTTCTGGGTTATTTTCTGCTCATACCCTTTCATCCCAACCTCACCCTCTTTGCGCTGATCTTGCACATCGCGCTCGGGCTCAACATACTCAAGGCCAGAGCCATCGTCGTCAACGCGCTCGATGCACTGGAAGGCGATCAGCCGCTCAATCCAAAAATCGCACGCTTTCTCAACACACAATACTCTCTCTTCCTCGTCTCACAGGGCAAAAACCCGCTCACCGAACAGCAGATCGAGAGCCTCGAAGTCCATACGGCGCGTTTCGTCGGCGGCATCGTCACCAGAAGCGGCAGGGGAGACTCCATCAGACGTTTTCGCAAAGCGTTTCTCAAACGCGAAAAGATGTTTTTCAATGTTCTCTTTGCGGTTCTGGTGGTCACGGAACTCTTTATCGTATTTTGAGAAAGAAAAATCGGGTATAATGGAATACTCTGAATAGTAAGGGGCTTTCATGAAAACGATCAAAGGTTTACTCTTCGACATCGGCGGCGTCCTCTACACAGGCGACACAGTCATACCCGGAGCGATCGAAACGATCGCATTGCTGAAAAAAGATTTCCCGATGCGCTTTGTGACCAACACCACCAGAACGACACCCGAAACGATACTCGTAAAACTCCAAAATATGGGTTTTCCTATCGAGAAGGAGGAACTTTTCACCGCTCTCGACGCTACCCGAAACTTCGTCACTGCACAAAACGGCACCGTATATACCATTCTCACGGACGAAGCACAGCACTATTTCGACGACCTCAAATCAGAGAAACCCGAATTCGTTGTCGTGGGTGATGCATGGCACAACTTCGATTACACACATCTCAACGAAGCGTTCCGCCATCTGCATGAGGGCGCCAACCTCATCGCTGCGGCAAAAAACCGATACTTCAAAGACGAAGACGGTAAACTCTCGATGGACGCCGGTGGTTTCATCGTCGCGCTCGAGTACGCTGCTGACACCAAAGCGATGCTCATCGGCAAACCGAGCCGTGACTTTTTCCATCTCGCCGTCAAATCGATGGGATTGCAGCCCGACGAAGTATTGATGATCGGCGATGACATCGAGTCGGATGTCAAAGGTGCAATGGATGCGGGACTTCGTGCGGCCCTGGTCAAAACGGGAAAATTTCAGCCGGGGGACCTCAACCGGGGAATCAAACCAGAAGTGATCCTGCCCGATATCAGTGCCCTTCCCTCACTGTTGCTCTGATTGTCTGGCACTGCACTCTCTCAGGCGTGGCAAAATATGCGTGAAAGCGCAGGGATGCTGGACCCTCCGCGAAACGATCGTCAACTGACATAGAGCGCCATACGCGCTTCAGAGACGAAAATTCTGCCCGAGTGTTTTTCAAAAAAGGGTTGCAATCCTTTGACGATCGCTTCCATCTTCTCCTCTTCCACCACGGTCATCAGCATGACGAGCGCATCCTCTTCGTTGAAGAGCAGACGCCCTTCGTGATACCCTTTGGCACCTTTACCTTCGAGGTTGTGAAATATCGTATAGCCGCCGATCTCGATCTTCTCCAGAATACGTTTCAGGCTGTCGATATGTTCACCCTCCAGAATGATCTCCACTCTTTTCAACTCTTTTAAAAACATCTTCTCTCCTAATACTCAATTCTTTCAAACGTTTGCATCGCTGTGGCAAAATCGACCCGCACCCAATCTTTCGCGATGGTACAATAGTAGTAAAACGCCCGCTCTTCAGGATCCAGAAATACGAGCCTGACCCATTCGTTATAGACCAGATAATGTACCCTTTTGATTCTGTCGATCACATTTTTGTATCTTGCGAACGGTGCAACGATGAAACTGAGCAGCCGTACCGGCTCGTGGTAGATCTCTCCTTTGAGGTGTACACTCTGTGCCGCCAGTCCCGTACGCAGATCGCTCATATTGCCGCTGATGACGCCGAACATCCCGGTGACATTGTGATAGATTTTGCTCTCACTGCCAAATGCCCGGTTGTCGACACTGGAAAAGAAGTGTTCGAGGTTGATCCACTCCCCTACGACCAGAGCACCGGAAAGGATCACTTCCAAAAAGTGCCCATGTGGGTCGATCGTATAATCATACGAGTGCAGAAACGCCCGGTTTGCAAAATTGCTCTTTTCACTCCAGAACCTCGGCCCGATGATGAAGGAGTTGTTTTTCGAAAGACCCCATTCCGGTCTGGTCTGGGACCAGTCCATTTTGTTGCGCTCTATGAACTTCTCCAGTTCCCTTTCGGAGAGCCCCTCTGAAAAAGGGAGCATACGCACACGCTCCGCGGCGGCGTTCGCGGCGGCACGGTCCAGATCGGACTGTATCCGCCTGATCTCATCACGGCGCGGCTCCGGCACGATCGAAAGATCGATTTTCACTTCGTCGGTGACAGTATTGTGTACGGCGTAACAGAAGAGCGTCTCTTCCGGTATCGTGATATCCTGCTTCTGCAGCGCTTGACGAATCTCTCTCTTGTTGAGGATCAGCGCCATCACTTTGGCGTTGGTCTCGCTGCTCTTTCCGCCGCAGGCACCACAGTTGAGTGCAGATTCGTATGGGTTGTTTTCGGACGTACTCTCATGCGCACAGAAGACTACCACAGGCGCAAAGGATTGCATACCGACCATTTTCAACGCATTTTCCGCATAAAAAAGCTGCTCTTTAAAGGTAAAACCCACAGCCGAAAGTTTGTTGATCTGTCGCTGCATATCCGCAAAACTGATCTGATACTTCTCCTGTAGTCTCTGCATCAGCGCCACCTCTTCATGGTGCATCAATCCGATCGCTTTTCCAAGATCGGTTTTGGGTGCGATACGCGCCTTGTCATAGCGCAGCAACCCCTCTTTGGAGACGCAGATCTTCAAAAAGGATTCAACGGCCGCATCCATCTTCCGCGCTATCTCCACACCATACTGCTCTTTGAGCACTTCCCGCACCAGCGCAATCTGAAGATCATGGATCGTTTTGGTGATTTCACTCTGGGAAAATTTGTCGATAATCAGCTTCTCACCGGCAAACCATTCGTCGAGTACTCTGTTGCGAAAAGGCATGTATAGATTTTGAAACAGGGTCTTACCGAAAAAGTCGAAAGCGAAAAGATTACCGATCGTCTCTACCATCAGATAGGGAGTGATCGCATTGTATTTGAGATCGTGGTAGATATGGTGCATCGCCCGTACCAACTCTTTGGAGGGTTCCCGCTTCTCTGTAAATTTATAAACAACATTTTTAGGCTTTACCACCGCGGGACAGAGGTTGGATTCATGCCGGTTTTTGACATCGATAAGCTTGAGGGGAATCCCGAAAAAACCGGCGATACCGAATGTCTCGTATGCGCCGTTTGCCTCGATGTGCCGGCGGGGAATCTCTGAGCGCACATCGATACAGAAGAGAAACTGCGCTTTGGCATGCGCCGCTTCTCTGGAAGCGACTGCGGCCATATCGTACATCATGCTCTCCAGGTAGCGTTTTTCCATCGCTTTTTGCCAGACGAACCCTTCACTTTCTCTGAATTTTTTCAGATTTGCCAGGATCTCTTTACAGATTGCATCATCCGTGACAGTCATGCCTGAAAGTGTCACGACTTTGTCGAGGTACTGGGCGGCGGCACGACTGAATTCTGCGTGCTCATCTTCTCTATAACGCGCATAAAACGCTTCCCATTCCGATACCGGTACATGACGCTTTCTACGCAGCTTCGCTTCCATCTCTCTGATATGTCCGGGAAGAAACTTTTTTGCGAAAAAACGATATCTGAGTTTCGATTCGGCTTCACTCAACTTCTCTTCAAGAAGGTTGAAATCGGGAAAGAAACCCGTCGTTTCAGTACTTTCTACAAGATACATATAGACATAATAGAGTCTGATCGCAAGAAAGTCTTCCAGAAATGCCGGCGCCTCTTTCTGATAGAGATACCCTTCACTTCTCGAGCGCCAACGTAAAAAACCGGTCCACCCATGCAACTTCGAAAACTCGAGTATGAAATAGTCCTGCCAAAGTTGGCGCGGAATCTTGAGCTCAGTCATCACCCAAAATATGATATCCTCAGGATTTTGGGTATCGATCAGAAGTCTGCAGAGCGGCTTTTTGGTGTCGAAAAAGACCCTGTCCTTTTGTACCAGTCTCCGCCATGCGGCGAACATCCCCTTTTTCCGCTCCATCGGCTGCCACGGCGCCTGCCCCTCGTCGAGATGACGCATCGCCATGCGGGATACCTTTTCACTCAATCTCCTGTCAATACCGGTATCATATAGCGCATCGACCGCATCATAGAGTGTCCAGCGTGTCGCCAGCTTTTCCCAGAGACGCTCCATGGAGGGGCGATCTTTCTGCAGCATCGCGGCGATATGCTCCTGTCTTGACGTCAGGGCGCCGAACGCTTTGTCGAACAGATAGAGATCTTTGCTGCGGGTCATCAGCGCATGCAGAAGCGGCAGATAGAACGCTTCGGAGAGTGCATGGACTTTACAATAGTCGGCGATCTCCTCTTTCAGATGCCGATCGAGAATCTTCTCCTGCGCGTAAAACTTCTGATACGCCTCTCTGGAAAGCGATGTATTGGAGTGAAAGTAGTGATGCGCCTTTTTCACGCCCTCTTCAAACGGCATATCTTCGAATCCATGCAGCGGATTGTGGTGGATAAACCCTGTCATCGGCCAGAAATTGTGGAACAGATCGACTGCATTTTCGATCAGAGCGTTGATGTAGATCACCTCTTTGTCGCTGACAATCATGCAAAACCTCCGGAAGCGAAAATCAAAAAGAGCAGAAAGCTGACCGCCAGCAGCACCCCTGTCAGGATGATCGGGACTGCAGACATTTTCGGATACTGCAGATGGCGCGAAGGTTCTGAAAAGATCAGCCACTCCATGATGCGTACGGCAGACCAGTTCAGCAGCACCCACGAAAGCCCTACGAACATGACATTCCAGAACGTAAAGATCGTCAACATCTCTTCAAACAGCACGGAAGAGGATAAGAGAGGGGTAAATGCCACAGCCAACAGAGAAAGTATAAAAAATACTGAAAAATAGGGTTTCACGAGTCCAAGCCCGTTGACGCTGTACCGGTGCACCACCTCAAAACGGTCATACACCGAAGAGACAACGATAACAAAAGCGGTAAACGGTGCCAGTTCCATCAGCAGAAAATGAAACATGTTCCCGCCTGCACTGTACCAGAGCCAGCCGAAAGCACTGATAAAACTGTAGAGGTAGAGCGCAAAATCTTTGAGATGTTCCACGCCAAGCAATCTGAAGGCGTAAAAGAGCATGCTGAATGATGCGATAAAACGCAACACAGCGTTGCCTTTTCCCAGATCCGTCGCAGAGAGCACAAGCACACCCGCGATCAAAAAAGAGTACTGTGTCACAAGAAGCGTTCTGGGTTTCAGCCTGAACAAAAAGCGGTTTGTCGCCATCGAAGCGGGAAAAACCGGCAGTAAAAAGAGTGCGAAAAAGAGTAATAGATACGCCATCTCTGCTCCTAGTATCTCATGGTGTCGTTGATACGTTTCGACAAAGCCACGATCTTTTTTGCAGCCGATTCCGAAAAATCCTGTATATAGAACTCTCTGCTGAAGAGACGGTAGAGAGAATCGTGTAAGCCACCGAATATGGTGAAAAGCGTCTCTTTGTGCAACAATCTGCGATACATCACAAAAGCGCCTGCGAAAATCAGCAGCAGACCCAAAGCAGCCCCGGCATGCATGAATATATCGGGCCAGACCGCACTGTGTATGATCTGATCCAGAACCCTTTCATCCGGATAGAGCGTAAGGTTGATCGCTTTCTCCGCATAGACATAGAACCATATGGCAAGCGCGTAACCGACGGTTCCCGACAAAACAGCGCGTAACCGCTTCACAGGCGCCTGATGATAGATGGTGTAGACGACCTGGGCAGCGCTCACCCAGGCAAAAAAGTAGAAAACCATGACCCCTTTAAAGCCATGTGCTTCGATCAGCGGAGCGAAGAGCAGCATCGAAATGAGCGCCGGCAGAATCAACACGAAAAGGAGGTATTCGGTCCTGGAAGGCGTTTTACCCTTCGGCGTCGAAAAATAGAAATCAAACAGCGACGTATCCGCGATATTCTCTTTGAGCCTGGCATCGTGGATAACACCGCCCGAGCCCAGGAAGAGCGATGCCTTGAAAAGCCCATGCACCATCATATGGTAGACCGCGAGGGCAAATGCGCCGGCACCGATCTCCAGCATCATGTATCCCATCTGTCCCATCGTCGAATAGGCGAGCGCTTTCTTGATATCCTGCTGTATCAACATCTGCGTCGAACCGATGATCGCCGTCACGAGGCCTGCCACGAGCGCCACATGGAGGGCGAAATCCGCATGGGCAAAAACAGGAGCAAAACGGTTGACCAGAAAGGCCCCCGCATTGACGATACCTGCATGCATCAGTGCCGAGACGGGTGTCGGCCCCTCCAGGGTAAACGGCAGCCAGAGGTGAAACGGAAACTGGGTCGACTTGATCATCGCACTCAACACCAGCAGCAGCGCAACGAGATCGCTGACACCGACAGTGATACCGAAACCGGATGCGACCGTCCGCTGCCCCTCCGCCGCTGCCGATAAAAAAAGTTCTATGTCGGTAGTTTGAAAATGGTGATAGACGATCCATACGACAAACATGAGTGGAATATCGGCCAGCAGATGGGTGAAGAAGGTATAGAATCCGTAACGCACAGTCTGAGCTTTTTGAAAGTTGTGCACCAGCAGGAAGTAGAGGAGTATGCCCATCATGTGCCAGGTTGCCGCCAGCATCAGAATGTTTCCGCATAAAAGAAGTAAAAAGATATCGCCGATCATCAGATCCAACAATATAAAATAACGCAAATATCCCGGATCGTCATACATGTATTTGACTGAAAATCTGTGAATCACCACCGATACGAGTGCCACGAAAAAAGAGAGTACGACGCCTACGGGTGTCGGGTGCAGTGCAAATAGCGTCTGTGTAAAAGCACCCGGCATCTCCGCATCGCCGAGATAGAAGAGCATCATCTCCGCCGCAGCGGCCGCCACGCTGAGATATGCGCTGTAGATCGATAACTTGTACGCCCGCTCACCCAGCTTTTTCTGCAACACTATTATCAAAAAAGCGGAAAAAAACGGCACTGCTGCCACCGCTACGATAATCATCTGCCATACTGCGTCCACAAACACCTCCCTCTTTTATAACACGCGTTTGTGTAATATTACAACACTTTACCTGCAAATGATATTCTATCTATTTTGAATACTCCTCGGATTTTGAATACTCCTCCAGCAGTTTAAATCGATGTTCTACCGGATCGAAATATTCCACATCCCCGTTTTCTATATGATAGTACCAGCCCTGGATAAAGATACCTTCGCTCTCAAGCGCATCCTGTATGACCGGATACGTCATCAGATTTCTGATCTGCGTAATCACGTTGAAACGCTCAGTCGCACGCAACAGCCTCTCCTGATCCTGCTTCCCTACCATTGCGAGCGCCTCCATCTTGGACTCCTTGGCAAATTCAAGCCACCAGTCAAGATGTTCGAGTTTCGGATCGGGGGCATGCTCTTCATAGAGCGCTTTGCAGGCACCGCAATGGGTATGGCCGCATACGATGATATCTTCGACATGCAGATGAGAAACCGCATATTCGATCGTCGCCGAAACTGCGGTACCCTGCTTGTCATGCATATATGGAGGAACGACATTGCCTACATTCCTGTCGATAAAAAGATCACCCGGATCGGTATGGGTGATCAGATTTGGAACGACGCGCGAATCACTGCAGGAGATAAAGAGCACTTTGGGATTTTGTCCCTTGATTGCCAGTTCTCTGAAATTGTCCGCATACGTTTTCTGATACTTCTCTTTAAACTTTAAATGGCTCTTTGCCAGCTCCTCCAGTTGCATTGTGCCCCCTTTTTATATCTGATTTGTCTATTTTCTGAGCTCTTTTTCTTTCTCAATAAGCGCTACCACACCATCATGCATATCCTGTACCGCTTCTACTTCTGTGATACCGAGTCTTCTTCGGTTGCTGATGTCGTAGATCCCGCCTTCACTCTCACTGTGCTCACCGTGAATACCGCGAATCTGCAGATGGTACTTGTCGGTGATCGCTTTGAATGTATCCATGTCGGCACCGAGATTCGGAAGCTTGATATGCACACTCGCACGCATTGCCGTTCCGAGATTTGTCGGACAGCTCGTGATATACCCCAGATGCGTATTGAAAGCAAAAGTGAGTTGCTGCTCCATCGATTTGATCGCATTGGTAAGTCTCGTGAAGACCTCTTTGATATCTCCGCCCTGCTGCATCGAAATGATCCTGAGCTGATCCTCTTCGTTTACCCATACCAGAAATGTTTTGTCGTTGTTGTGATAGATTCCTCTGCCTTCCGGCCAGTCTCTGTTGAGTCCTGCCGCCTCCAGAAATCTGTCGCCCTCTTTGAAGAGAAAATGATCCTCTATCAATTTTTGCTGCACCTCTTTGCTCATACCCAGAAGCGGATAATACTCTCCCGCAAGTTCACCTTCCAGGGATTTGAGCGCACTTGAAATCATACATTCTGCGATCAGGCGCTCTCTCTTTGCAATGGCAGGCCCGAGAGGAAAGCATTTGAGGTTTCTACCCACTCTGATACGGGTTGAGATGATAAATTCACCCTCAGGATCCGGATTTGGCGCGTTGAGATGTTCAGGGTCGAGATCACTCTTGTGTGTATCACTCTTGTCAAATCCATGATACTCTTCGATGATCGGGTCCAGAAGCGGTGCAAAAACAGTGTAAGACTCTTCATCCCCCGCATAGACACCGACACCGCTGTCGGGATTGACAACACCGGAGTTGATGATATCAGCCAGCGTAACACCGTTCTTCGTCTTTTTATCCTTGAGTTGCTCAAAGACCTCCGGGGTCAGGTGTTTACACAACAGCGATTTGCAATCTTCCGGAAAATTCGGATAGTTCATTGTTTCTCCTTTCTTGTTAAGTTGATTATCTGCTCTGTCTTCTCGATGACAGAGTCGGGTATTCCCCACCGCTCATGACAATAGGCGGTGAAATCTTCAAACTGCTCTTTGTAGAGCTCCATCTCTTCGATCACGACGAGTGCACGATAGAGTTTTTGCAGGTTTTCCAACTCTTTCTCTATGATCGCTTCACACTGTTTCAGCACCAGGGGTGAAACAGAGGGGTTTGTCTCATGCTCTCTTTTCATCACTTGATCACCGTTCCCACACCTTCACTCGTAAAGATCTCCAGAAGCAATGCATGTTCAATCCGGCCATCGATGATATGTGCCTTTTTCACGCCTCCCTTGACCGCTTTGAGGCAAGCATCGACCTTGGGTATCATACCTCCGGCAATCACCCCCTGGTTTTTGAGTCTCGCTATCTTCTCTTCATCGAGTGTGTGAATGAATGTCTTGTCTCTGTCCATGACGCCCGGTGTATCTGTCATGAAGATGATCTTTCTCGCTTTCAGACTCGCGGCGATATATCCAGCAGCGATATCCGCGTTGATATTGAAACCGGGATGCCCGCTATGTTTACCTGTCGCGACGGGTGCGATCACCGGGATGAATTTCTCCGCAATCAGGTTGCAGATCACACCGGGGTCGACTTTCGTGATTTCACCGACATACCCGTACTTGTCGAAATCGAGCGGTTTTGCTTTGATCATAGAGGCATCCTTGCCGCTGATGCCGATCGCTTTGGTACCGTGTTCGTTGAGCAGTGCGGTAATATCCTTGTTGATATTTCCGCACAGTACCATCTCTACCACTTCCATCACTTTCTCATCCGTGACTCTCAATCCGTCGATAAAATGGCTCCCCAGATCCAGGCGCGTCAACATCTCACCGATGGCTTTGCCGCCGCCGTGGATGATGACCGGTTTGATACCGACCAGATACATCAGTACGATATCTCTGGCAAATTTCTCTTTCAGTTCCGGCGTAATCTGTGCCGAACCGCCATACTTGATCACAAATATCTGATCGTTGTATTTTTTGATATAGGGCAGTGCATCCAGCAGGACGCTGACCTGTTCAATCTTTTGCTTCATTGACCTTCTTTCTAAAAAGCCCCGGAGGTAAAGGGGCCTTTTTCTTCCTGCATCGATAATTGTAGAGAAATAAAATGTAAAAGTAGTGAAATTTGTGAAAAAAGAGCGATTTAACCTTCCAGCTCTTTTTTGAAAGCGACGATATCCTCTATCCTGCCTGCGACGATGAGCGTATCGCCTGCATCGAACTTATGATCGATCCCTCTGCTTGCGTAGATCAGATCATCGCCCAGCTCTTTATCGATGATCGCGATCATGATGAGCCCCCTGCTGTAGAAATCTATCTGTGAAGCACTCTTCTGGTCCAGAAAGGTACCCGGTTCCAGTTTGATTTCAGCGACTTTGAGCTCGTTGTTTTCAAAGATGATATTGTTCAGTGCCTCTGCCACTGCAGGCTTGGTCAGATTGGTGACCAGATGCTGTGCCGAAGCGTCATAGATATCGATCACAGTATCGGCGCCTGCATATTTGAGTTTGCGCTGGTTCTCCTCGGAGTTGCTGACAGCGACGATTACCGCATCACGATAGAGTTCTCTGAGAGAGAGAACCAGGAAAAGGTTGTTGGAGGTGTGGTCCATCGCACAGTAGAGAAGCTGTTTGGCGGGGTCGATGCCCAGCATCTTGATCGAGTCGTTGCGTTTGGGTGTAAAGTGCCGGATATCCTGGATGTTGTCTCGCACGGCATCTTCAAAATTGCTCTCTTTGCTGGTAGCCAGTATGACATGATGGCCATTTTGCACCAGTCTGTTATACATCTGCCTCCCAAATTTGCCATAACCGAAAAGGACAACCTCCTTTTTTTTATCTATCTGTCGCTTCAAGACTGCACCTTTCGTTTAAAATATGCGATAGCCGATGGTTTGCCTATCACGACCAGGCTGTCCCCGTCCTGCAGAACCAGCCGGTCATCCGGATTGAACAGAAACTCTCTCTTTTTGCGGTCATAGAAGCGAACGACACCCAGCAGGGTCAGATGAAGCGCCATTTTTTTGACGCTATCTATCTGCACTCCCTCCAGCGCGTTACCATGCTTCACCGTCACTTCATCGATCGCGTTTTCACCGTCATAGACAAAGAGGCATCGCATCACTTCGAATGTCACCGGTTCGCCGGCGTGCAGAACACCCATCATCGCGGTAATCTCTTCCGGTATGACGACATCGTCGATACCCGCATAACGCAGCTTGTCGGCGATCTCACTGTCACTGCATCTTGCCACGACGTTGACACCGGGGTTGAGACTTTTGACATTGATGGCGATAAAAGCGTTTTCCTCGTCATCTGACGTCAGACAAAGCACATGAGAGACCCGGGCGTCGATACCGATCTTCTCAAATACGGCGCTCTGTGTCGCATCGGCACAGATACTGCGAAAACCGTCACTGTGCGCCTCCTGTGCTTTGGCTTCATCTTTTTCGATGATGATCAATTCACTCTGCTCGTTTTCAAGCCCTTTGACCACTTTTCGGCCCATGATGCCGTATCCGCAGACCACGACGACATCTCTTTTTTTTCCGACCTCCTGCATCACTCTGTCTTCGCGCAACTCTGTCAGGCGCTCGCTGAAAGAGGAGACGATGATCGACGTCATGAATGATATCAGACCGACACCCGTCATGATGATCAGCATGGAGACGACCCGCCCCTCCGGAGTCACCGGCGATATGTCGCCATACCCGACGGTAGAGATTGTCACAAGCGCCCAGTAGAATGCATCGAAAAGGTTTTTGATATCTTCATTGGCACCGTTGCCTTCGAATACATAGATCATGATGCCGGCGATAAAAACGAAAAAAGCCGTCAACGTAAGCAGTGTGATCAGTTCAAACTTTTTACTTTTCAGGATATAGAGGAAACTGCTGAGACTCCGTGCATATCGCAGCATTTTGAAAACACGGAAAAGTACCAGTATGCGCAAAATCCTGATTTGGCGGTAACTCGGCAAAATCGCGATCAGATCGATAATCGCAGCCGGCGTCGTCATGTAGTTCCATTTGTCTTTGACTATCTCCCAGAGCACTTTGGAGAGACGCAGCGGCTGGTAGAAGTACTGGCTCTCTTCATAGAGATGGATCACGATTTTATGCAGATCGCTGTAGACCCACATGCGCAGCAGATACTCGGCGATAAAGACGGTCGTCACAAAGTACATATCATAATCTTCCAGCCAGGCGGGAAGCGTCTTTTTGACATCGATCACCAGAATCAATACAGAAGTGAGGATGATGAAGATCATAAAAAGATCGAACCATCTCTTATATCGATATCTGTCGTTTTCCAGTAAATCGTAAAAGAAGTTTTTTACGTGCTGATACCTCTCGGAGGCTGCAAGGAAGTATGCAAACCTGACAATCATTCCAACGATGGCATTTTGTGATGATTTGGCACTTTTTTCCGACACACGCCCTCCTTATTTTCCCGGACAGAACCGGTCACGGCCATTTTACGCAAGAGAAATGTAATAGCTGTGAAATCCGAACAGAAACGCTATTCCTCTTCATCTTCGGGGAATTTCAGCGTGAAGCAGGCACCCTCTGCGCTGTTGGATACCCCGATACTCCCGTGCATCTTCTGTTCTATGATCAGCTGTGCCATGTAGAGCCCTATGCCGGTCCCGCCCTCTTCACTTCTCGTCGTGACATAGGGTTTGAATATATCGGGAAGTATCTGCGGATCGATGCCTCCGCCGTTGTCACAGAAAGTGACGATGATCTCTCCCCTCTCCTCCCGCGCGGAGATCATAATGCGGCGGGGATGTTCCCTTTGCGACAGTGCCTCTTTGGCATTGTTGAGCATGTTCAGGATCACCTGTGCGAACTCATTCTCCAGGCCACGTGCGAAAAAGTGCCCTTCCGGGGCATCGACGGTAACCTGGATACGCTGATAATCGAGTGCGGCAGAGACGATCCGTACCGCCTGTTTGATGGCACCCGCCACATCAAAACGCGCATGCGCCGCTTTGGGTGAGAAAAAGTGCCTGAAATCATCGATGGTCCGGGACATATATTTGATCAGTTCGTTGCCCTCGAGGATACGTTTTCCGAGATACGCTTCATCCAGTTCCCCAAACGCCTGTGCCGATTCCAGATTCATCAAAATCCCGCCCAGCTGTGCCAGCGGCTGCCGCCACTGATGGGCGATGTGCCCCACCATCTCCCCCATCGAAGCGAGCCTCGCCTGCTGCATCATCAGATACTCATGCTCCAGCCTCAGCCGGCTCTCTTCCTGCACCTCAGCCTGGAGCTGGCGCTTGATTGACTCATGTTCTGTGACATCTTTGGCAATCAGTTTGATATAGCGGCTGTTGATATTTTTGGAGAGCGTACCGGAAAATTCAAAGTGGCGCCCACCCAGCAGCGCTGAGAAGTTGACCACCTGCCCACGCTCCGCCAACACACTGTAAAGCCTCGCCCACGTCTCACCGAAAAGTGCCTCCGGTGACTTTTCGAGTACACTGTCACCGAAATAGTCACGTGCCCTGCTGTTGATCCAGTGAATCACCTGGTTTTTGCCAGTATCGTAGATCTCTATGATCGCTTCGGGCAGCAGATCCATGATCTCCTTGGCATGACGCAGTTTGATCTCCAGCATACGGGCGACGTTTCCCTTGATATGTTTGAAGATATCTCTGTTTGTCAAAAGTGCATGCATCCGCCCCTGTCGATCCCGCACCAGTACCCTTCTGATATTTTTCCGCTGCATCATAGTGATCACCGATGTCACCGCCGCATCAGCATTCACCGAGAGTACCGGTGAAGACATCAGGGTGGTGACACTCTTTTGCATGTCGATCTTGTTGTAACCTGCCGCAAGGATATCTTTCTCGGTAACAATCCCGAGCACTTCCTCCTCTTTTTTGACAATCACCGATCCCACTTTCGCAACACGCATCAGATGCAGCACTTCACCGAGGCTCTCTTCGGGACCGGCAGAGACGATGTGCGCATCGGGCGGGAGCAGATCGCCCACTTTGAGATCCACTTTGTAGACATCCTCTTCCAGAAAGGCGAAGAGATCTTCCTGCAGCACCAT